>JAJRTB010000217.1 GCA_024278495.1 Deltaproteobacteria bacterium | reverse complement strand
TCTTTTCTTTCTTCAGGGAGGCTGTCTGCTCCCCCGGCGCCGGCGGGACACCACTCGGCAAATCCGCAGCCAGGCCGGCCACACCGGATCCCGCCACCAGGAGGCCTGCCAACCCCAGGGCCACAATACTTTTTTTTGTACTCATATATACTCCCAAAAAACAAATGATCAGGCTCCATGAACGGACCGGACCGTACCAGGCGAACAGCTTCCCGGCATTTTCCGACCTTGCGGACTGAGCGCCGGAAGGGTACGGAAAGATACCTGCCGGACAGAGATACTTGATAATCTTTTTTTCAATGGTGTCAATGGGACGGACACGAAGAAATCAGGCCCCAGGCAGCTCCAGGACAAAAGTGGTCCCCCGGCCCCTGCCGTCGCTTTCCGCCCGGATAGTGCCGTCCATGGCCTCCATCATCACGCGGGCCAGGGGCATGTTCAGACCAAAACCATGCGGATGACGCCTGGCGCGTTCCAGCTGGAACGCCTTGAACACTTTATGAATGTCTTCCTGCTCAATCCCGCACCCGTCATCCGTGACCCTGAGCTGTACCCGGTTTTCCGCTGAACCGGCGCTGATAACCACCCGGCCCCCTTCAGGGCTATAGACGAGGCCGTTGTCCATAACCCTGGTCAGGACCAGGGCCAGCAGCTTCCGGTCCGCAAGAACGAACAGTTCCGGATCAATATCCACGCTCAGAACAACCGCCCTGGCGCGAGCGCTATCTGCAAGCGCCCTGACCGCATCCTCCACGCTATCCCGCAGCGACAGCCTGATTATATCCACCCGGGGCTCAGCAGCGGTACAGGCAAAGTAGGACAGCAGCGCGTCGGCAAGGTTCTGGATCCGGTCCAGGGGGGAATCGAGTTCCTCGGACAGATAGAGCAAAAAGGACATCTTGTCGGCGTCCAGGGCGTTCAGCCTGGCATGGGCCTTCACCAGCTCAGCGGTCTTCTCGGCGACCATTTTTTCCAGGTTCTCGCTGTACTCCCTGAGCCGGATATTCTGCTCTGCCAGCACCCGCTTCATGTGCTGATTTTCCAGCCCTTTCTCGATCACGTTGATCAGCTGTTGCCGCTCAGTCGGTTTATACAGAAAACTGAAGATATGCCCCTCATTGACCGCCCGGACGATATCATCCTTTTCAGCCTGTCCGGAAAGAACGATATTGCATATTTCAGGATGCTTCCGGTGGATACGGGCCAGAAGCTCACTCCCCCGCATTTCAGGCATCATCTCGTCTGAAATAACCATGTCCACGTGGTGTTCATCCACAAAGGCCTCCGCCTCCACCGGATTTGCAAAGACGGAAACTTTGTACATCCGTCCCAGCAGGATCCGCAGCTCTTTCAGTATGGACAGTTCATCATCAACAATGACGATCGAAGCTTTTTTGCGGACATCCACTGTCTCAACCATGATCCATGTTCCCCGTCCAGTCAGACTCGTATTGATTTTCCGATGCCAGTCATGCTGACCAGCCCTTTTTTGCCTGTTCCGGCACATCCCGACTGAGCATAACCCTGAAGGTAGTGCCGCTGCCATACTCGCTCTCCACCGTTATCCGGCCGCCGTGCGCCTCAACAATCATATGCGACAGGTTCAAGCCCAGGCCGGTCCCCACTCCGAACCCCTTGGTGGTGTAAAACGGATCAAAAATCCTGGTGAGCACATCCCCTTTCATGCCGATCCCGTTGTCCCGGAAGGAGGCAACAAGCAGTCTGTTGCCGGGATCATAGGTGGTGGAGATAACCAGCAGGGCCTCATCCCGGGGAACGTTCTTCTCCCGGATGGCATCACGGGCATTGATGATCAGGTTGATAAAAACCTGACCCAACTGCTGCTGCATTCCCTTGAACGAGGGAAGATCCGGGGCCAGGTCAAGCTCCACGGCCATGTCGTACTTGACCTGGTTATGGGTCAGGGTCACGGCGTCGCTGACAATGGTGTTCAAATCCACCTCGATGAAATCATCCTCAAAATGCGCCATTCTCTTGGTGGAGTTGATAATCCTGTTGATCCGGTCAACTGATTCCATGTTGCGCTCGGCAATATCGTCAATGTCGTCGAGCACCAGGTCAAGATCCAGCTCTTCAACGAGCTTCATGAGCCGGTCCCGTTTCCTGACCAGATCAGAGCTGTCGTCCGTCAGACATTTTTTCAACTCCTGGAGAAACTTTTTGACATAATCAGCGTTCATCTTCAGCCCTTCCATGGAAAAGCCGATGGCCTGGGCCGGATTGTTGATTTCATGGGCAATACCGGCCACCATGGTGCCCAGCGACGCCAGTTTCTCCTGCTTGATCAAGTGCTCCCGGCTCTCCCGCAGAGCCTGCTCCGCTTTCTTCCTGGAGGTCAGATCCCGCACCATGACAATGGTCATGCAATCGTCACCGAGCCGTGCCTCCCGCAGGGAAATTTCAACCGGAAACGTAGTGCCGTCCAGACGGCAACCGATCAGTTCATAGGGGGTATCCGTTGCCAGAATAAAATCCTCATCCGTATAATCCTCGCGACCGGCAAGCTTCCGGGAGTCCTCGGGCAGCCTGAACAGCGTATATATTTTCCTGCCGCGGATATCTTCCGGTTTGCAGGCAAAAAGCCGGGCAGCGGCCGGATTCAACGATTTAATAATCTTGTCCCCGTCAATAATCAACAGGCCGTCAAGCATATTGTCAATGATCAGCCGGGTCCGCGACTCAACCCGCTCCCGCTCCCGGATCGTCAGGGTCAGCCAGTAGGTGCCCAGAAAAATTCCCGCCACTCCCAGGACCCAGAACGCCAGGTGGACTGCCGAAGTAGCGAAATTATGGGCCCGGGCAATAGCGAGAAGAGGCTCCAGCGGAATGGCAACACTTATACCGCCTCGGATGTCACCCAGTTCGTAGCCCTGGACGGCATGGCATTTCAGGCACCCCTGCTCGGTAATCATGGGCCGCATGTAGCGCAGGTACGGCACTCCCCCGATATCCTCCACCGAAACAGCCTCTTCAACGCCTTCGGAAAATGATTCCAGGGCACGCGCTTCCCATTCGTCCGCCGCGTTTTCCGGGCGGAGCGGGTCCAGGCTGGTGATGTGTTCGATGGGTTCGAAATCCCGGCTCTGCATGCCGTACACCTGCCTGATCATGTACTCAGGGTTGACCAGGGTCAACTTTTGTCCGGTTGTTGTCGTCACGACGGAGCCGGGGATATTGGCCAGGTACGGGTTGGGCTGGGTCTTTTCCGTAATCGGCACAAACACCCCGTCATGCTGCGTCGCCCAACGGTGGTAAATAAGGTCTTTCTCATAAACTGTTCTGGCCTCAATGGTTGCCAGCTGAATGGTCTCGTGCTCCTGCCGCTTTATATTCCAGAAAAGAGAGGTCGCCATAATAATGGTGACCATCACCACCCAGAAAACGGCGAGCCCCCAGGTATAGGGAATAAGACGGGCGGATTTGATCTTCATCATGGTCCCTGCCCTCTCCCGCGGCTACCGGTCTTCGTCCGTGGAAATGTTATAGGCCGCGATTTTCCGCCGGAGGGTATCCTTGGATATCCCCAGTTCCCGGCAGGTCCTCATCTTCCTGAAATCATTGCGGCGCAGGGCTTCGACAATGGCCTTGCGCTCCATGTCCTTCAGGGACAGAGGTC
>JAJRTB010000216.1 GCA_024278495.1 Deltaproteobacteria bacterium | reverse complement strand
GGTCGCTACCAGGGCGATTTCCTTGTTGCGCCCCTTAAGGGCAAGAGCCATCAGGATCAGGGCGCCGATGTTAATGATCAGGGACTGGCCGCTTCTGAACTGAAAGGAAAAATCCGCCCCTGTCATGCCCAGGACCTGGTGGAGAACGAGTTGGCTGAAAAAGTAGCCGCCCAGCAGTCCGGTGACAAGCAGGACAACCGCGCTGTAGTTCTCCCGGTCAACTTTGGTAAAGAACAAGGATCTGCTCCTGTCCGGCTCATGGGTTTTGCTCCACCTGTATTGAGCCAGGGCACAGAGACAGATGCTCAGGGTTGCCATGCCCGCGGCAACAGGCGCCTCGGACGGAACCAGGACGACCCCGGAAATGATGGCAACGGCGCAGGAAATCGCCTGGAGGAAATAGGAGGTGATCCGGATGCCTTCATTGTGCAGGATGGCGGAGAGCAGGGCCAGGCCGAGGGCGCTGGCCGACCAGATGGGCAGAACCCAGCTGATCTGGCTGAAGAAGGTTGCCGATGTCAGGACGATCAGGCAGGCGCCGGCCAGGATGAAGACGTTGGCGCCCGAGGCCCGCTCCCGGTCACGCAGGGCCAGCCACCAGGCCATTGCCAGGTGCATGGTGGCAATGACGACCATGGTGATGTAAAACCAGGTGTTCGTGCCGTGCCAGTTGTTGACCGCCACGTAGCCTCCTCCAAAAGCGCCGATGGCAACTACCGTGGGGATAAGGCTTTCAAAGAAGCCAAGCTGCAGATCTTTTTTCAGGACATTGAGGACCACGGTTGTCAGGTAGACGATCCAGAACGCGAACAGCATCGGGAAAAACCAGTTCGGGAACATGCCCTTGGCCGCCTGTTCGGCGTAGGAGGACAGGGTGTCCATTTTTGAGACCCAGAGCAGCCAGAACAGGGAGGAGAGCGCCAGGCAGATCCAGCGCAGATACCTGCACATCTGCTGCTTGAAGGCGTACGACGCGGCAACGATTGCCGCGAGCAGAAACAGGCCCAGGACGGGATACAATGGGTAGGGAAAATCAATGGCCATGGCAACTATCGCGGTGCCGGGAACACCCAGGCAGACCAGGGTTGAGGCCCGGTAACGGATACTCATGGCAAAGACCATGGCCCCGGCCAGGAAAAGCAGGAAATAGGCGCCGGTGGTGGAGAGCGATGCATAGCGGGCATGGGTCTCCAGGACTATGGAGAAGAGCAGCAGGATGCCGCATCCGGGAAAGACCGGGGCCAGCCTGCTTCCCTTGCCGTACAGGCGCCAGCCGAGCATGATAATAATAGCGGCATATCCCATCCCGAGCCAGGAACCGGCCCGGGTATTGATTATCTGATTGTCGGTGACTGTTCTGAGGATCAGGGCCACGACCAGCAGAAAACAGACCGTGGCGATACGGGGCAGCAGGGTTGACGTGTCGACCAGGGGGGGCGGCGCGGCAGCGGCTGCCTGTGCCATCGGGATGGGTGGCTTCTGCTGGGACCGGGCACCGGTCGTTTTGACCTTTCCGTTTTCCAGGGCCTGCAGCCTGGCGGACAACTGTTTTGTTTCCGCAGTGAGATGTTGAACTTGGGCTGTCAGCTGTTCAATTGTCCAGACCGTGTTTTCAACATTTTTTGCCATTGTCGCTCCTGCCTGGGGGTGTCATTTTGCCGCTCTGTTTATTTGCCGTTGTCACCTATACCACAAGAAGATCGTCGATTTTATGTCATCGGCATGTACGGTAGAATATTTCTCTGTTTCCGCCCTTGCTTTCGATCCTACTTTGTAGTATAGAGCCTTATACCACAACGTGTGGTACCAAATCAAATGATAAATTTTCGTGGTTTAATGCGGTGCAGAGCCAGAGTTTAACGCATAGAACGCGTTTTTTTTTATCAAAAATAAGGACAGGACAGAGGAGGCGTTTATGAAGAATCATGTACTGCGGCCGTTATGGGTGGCAATAGCGTTTGTTGCCCTCATATTGCTGGCCAGGTACGTCATGGTACCCAGGGATTTCGGTGTGCAGGGTGACAGTTTCACCTTTAATTTTCACCGGGCCGGCAATGTTGATGAGTGGAAAAACATGCCGGCGGTCGCCTATCTCGGCGGGGAAACATGCGTCGAGTGTCATGACGAGCAGGGCGCGGCCCTGGAAGACTCACCGCACGTGATCATTCAGTGTGAGAACTGTCACGGGCCGGGCCGTGATCATCCTGAAACCGAAAATCCGGCAACCATGACGATTGACAGGAGCAGGGGGCTGTGTTTGCGCTGTCATGCCGACCTGGGCTATGAGAACTCAAGCAGAGCCGACCTGCCGGGCATTAATCCGGAGGAGCATAATATAGATACCCAGTGTGTCCAGTGTCACAATCCTCACACTGCTGAATTCAAGGAGGACGCGTAAATGAGTTGTTCACGCAGAACATTACTGAAAAACACGGTCAAGGGCGCCATTGTTGCCAGCCTGCCGATTTCCGCCTTCCGGCTCCTCAGCCCGGCGGAGCTCAAGGCGGCTATCGGCGATGAGAAGGTTCGCTGGGGCTTCGTGGTTGATACAACCAAGTGTGTGGGGTGCGGCTTCTGCGTCAAGGCCTGCAAAAAAGAAAATGAGATTCCCTACGACGCTCCGATCACCAGAACCTGGGTGGAACGGTACGTGGTGACCCGGGACGAAAAGGTCCATGCCGATTCGCCCATGGGCGCCCGGGACGGTTTCACCAGCGCCCGGATCGACGAGGAGACCATGGAGTCGGGCGGGGAACATACGGCCGAAATTGAGCCGGCCGAGATTGCCAAGGCCTTTTTCGTGCCCAAGCTCTGTAACCAGTGTGAAAAACCGGCCTGTGTCCAGGTCTGTCCGGTGGGCGCAACCTACCAGACGGCGGACGGCGTGGTCCTGATCGATCGCACCTGGTGCATCGGCTGCGGCTACTGTGTCATGGCCTGTCCCTATGGTGTTCGTTTTTTCCATCCCAAGTACAAGGTGGCTGACAAGTGTAACTTCTGCTATCACCGCATTTCCAAGGGGTTGAAGACTGCCTGTGTCCAGGCCTGTCCCTTCGGCGCCCGGCAGATAGGTAACCTCAGGGATCCTGACGACCCGGTCACTCAGACCATCATGAACGAACGCGTGTCCGTCCTCAAGGATGAATATGGAACCAAGCCTCAGGTCTTTTATCTCGGCCTGGACTATACAGTGAAGTGAGGTGAAAAAATGGTAGATCCTTTGACAATCGCACATGGGGCCGAATGGACCGTAAAGCACGGTTTTGTGTACCCCAACGAGTTTATTTACTGGGGCCTGACCATTGTCATGTACCCCTACATGACCGGACTGGTTGCCGGGGCTTTTGTTCTTTCTTCCCTGTACCACGTTTTCGGGCAGAAGGACCTGAAAGACATTGCCAAGTTTGCCCTGGTTTTTTCCCTGGCGCTTCTGCCGGTGGCCATGATGCCGCTCATGCTGCACCTGCAGCAACCGCTCAGGGGGATCGAGGTCATGTTTACCCCGCATTTTACCTCGGCCATCGCCGCCTTTGGCATGGTCTTTACCACCTATTCCATTATTGTTCTCAGTGAAATATGGTTTGTCTATCGCCAGTATTTCGTGGAGCAGACCCGGGCATTGAAGGGCTCGACCGATACCGGTGATCAGATAAAGAGGGTTATTTACAATGTCCTGACCCTCGGCGCCTATGACATCAGCGAGGAGGCCGTGGCCAAGGATCATAAGGCCGTGACCATCCTGGCCGGCATCGGTATCCCGGTGGCCTGTTTCCTGCACGGCTATGCCGGTTTTATCTTCGGTTCGGTCAAGGCAAACGCCCTGTGGATGTCGCCGCTCATGCCGGTTATCTTCATTATGTCGGCGGTCGTCTCCGGTATCGCGCTGTGCATGTTGACCTATATTATCATTATGGAGTGGAAGAAGTTCCGGGCGGTCCTGCGAAAAGGGCTGGGTGACGAGAGCGTCACGGTCATCGCCGGGGTTGAGATGGACGTCATGAAAAAGACCAGCCGCTACCTGATCGGTTTCCTGATCGCGGCCATCACCCTGGAGCTGCTTGATATCATTTTTCGCGGCTACACCTCGATGAAGTCGTGGGACATCCTGCGCGAGGTCATGTTCGAGGAGGACTTTACCAAGATCTTCATCCTCCAGTACGGTCTTGGCAATGTTTTGCCCTTTATTCTGCTGATGCTGCCGAAGATGACCATCAGGCGCCTGTTCGTCGCCCTGTGCCTGATCCTGTTCGGTGTCTTCATGATGCGCTGGAACGTTGTTATCGGCGGCCAGGCGTTCTCCCTGTCCTTTTCGGGATTCATGAACTATGACTTGCCGATAATTCCGCATAACCTGGAAACGTATCGGGAAGGACTCTTCGGCGCCCTGACCGTTGCCGCGACCCCGTTTATCATCTTCTGGCTTATTAACAAGATCGTGCCCTCCATGAAGGAGGTCTGATACGCGGTCAACACGTTTACCGGAGCATTTTTCAACCCGGGGGTTGTACCCGCCCCCGGGTTTTTTTTTCGGCGCGTGCCGTGCCTGTACGATCCTTTCCGCCTTCTCGCCGCGATCATGGTACAATACGCGGGCCGGCCGGTCAGCGGTGTCCTGCGGCGATTTTTTCAAACATCATGACCATGCCGACGGCCAGTTCAAAGACGAACTGGATTGGAACCCACTGGTCGGCGACGGCGTCAAAAAAGATATTCAGCTTGGAGCCAAGATCTTCCTCCGGCCGCCAGTAACAGATCAGTACCGGCAGGTTGGGCAGGGGACGCAGGACAACCGAAATATCCGAGTGGTACCGGTTGCCGCCGCCTGAGCTGCCGCTGAAGATGGTGACCAGATCGTTGAAGAGGTCCAGGTGGGTGTCGGCCAGGTTTTTGAGGCGTTTTTCGCCGCGTTGCTCAAACAGGGCGTTCATGGGCGCCGCGCCCTTGAGTTCACGAAACGATACCCAGTTGCCGGCCGGTTTGCTGCCGGGGCCGTGGGTGATGTAGTTGAGCAGGGGAATGGTCAGCCCGCAGTGGGTGTGGCAGATCGAGGTGACCGTGCCGCCAGGTTCAATATAATAGTCCTTGCCCAGGCAGGGGATGACAAGCCGCTTCCCGTCCATCCTGCCGCCGAGCGGCCCGGCCAGGGCGGCGAGATCAAGGTCTGCCACCTTGCGGCGCAGGCCGTCAAGTTCTTTCGCCAGCATGACCTGGTAGGGTTCCTGGTCAACCCCGCTCCCTGTCAGTTGCCGGACAAGCTCGGTCGGGAGATGGGGGCAGTCGCTCAGTTGCTTGTCTCCGCTGACAACTGCCGCGGCAAAAGCCAGGCAACCGGGCAGGTAACACTCCCGGCAGTTGGTTTTGGGCAGTTGCTTATATATTTTAAGGGGATTTTTTTCAGGGGCCATGGTCCGGTCCTGAACTGCGGTGGCGGTTCAATCCTTGATGGAAATCTTGCGGCCGTTTTCGTCCACCCGGACAAAGGTCACCCTGGTCGAGAAGATGAAGTTGCTTTCCTCAAGCTTGTTGCTGCGGTAGACGTGAACCAGGTACTGGAGCGATGTGGTTCCTTCCCGGTTCTTCTCCACCATGAATTTCAGGATAGTGCCCTGGCGGACACTCTTTCTGAACTCGACATTGTCCATGCCGATGGTAACGAAGTTGGACCCGGGATACTCCATTGAAGCCGCGATATAGGCGTATTCATCCACCCATTTAAGCAGTTGGCCGCCAAAGAGGAAGCCGTAATGGTTTAAGTGCTCGGGCAGGACCAGCTTGTGGTTTTCCATCTCAGTTTTTCCATTTGGGTTTAATTTCCGGCAGGTAAAACACCATCCTGAATCCGTGACGAAAATTTGTTGCTTTGCCAACTAACGAATTGAACAAGTGAAATATGTGTTCACACATTCAACCAGGCGGGATCTCACCCGGCTCCGCCCGTCAGAGCGCCCACCCGCGGCACATCAGAAAGTGATAAAACCATGGGGCACAGGTCACTATAGCCCCATGGTCCGATCACGTTCATGTAACTCGTTACTGGGTTAGTAACTCTGCGATTGTACCTGCCCATAGTTACAACCCCTGGGCACTTACCCTGTGACGAGTCACTGTTCAGGCATAGGAAGGCTCTTCCCGTTTCAGCCGCTCCATGGCGTAGACCAGCGCGGCCAGGCAGGCCGCGGGAATGGCGGCAGCGGCCAGGGCGGGCAGAAAGTTGTGGTTAAAGACAACCGCGGCAGCGGAAAAGAGCAGGGCAATCATCAGCATCATGATGATGGTTGCCGTGGCTATGACATCAAAGAGAAAGCGTGGAAAAAAGGCAATGGTGACAAGCAGCAGGGCCGGTCCGATAAAGGAGCAGAAAAAGGGAATCCCGGTCACAATACCCGCGCCAAAGATGGCCAGGCAGTAGAGGGCCTGAGCAAGGAGCGCAATCAGCCTGATGTGTCTGGGTGTCATGGCGATACAGGGCGTTCGTCAGTCTGCCTTGACGTTTATGGCGCGCAGGTAGTTGACAATATTCCAGATATCATCCTGTCGCAGGATCTTGTGCCAGCCCGGCATGGAGCCCTGGCCCCGGGAGATTTTCCAGGCCAGGTTGCCGTCGGTACGCCCGTTGATAACTGTGGTCAGGTCCGGGGGCCGGGTCAGCATGCGTTCGGCAAAGAGCCCGTCGCCCCTGGCAAACCTGCCGTGGCAGGTCACGCAGTATTTCTTGAATTCCTCTTTGCCGCGCTCAATGGAATCCTCATCGGGAGTTACGGGGTTGGGCCGGTTGGTCTCTTCCTCCGGCACAAACCAGGGATCGGTGCGGACGGCTTCCTGCCTGGCGCTCTGGGCTGTTTCCTGGTCGGCCAGGGCTGAAGCCGGCAAGAGAAAAAGAGCCAGGCCGGCCGCCGGCAGAAGAAATTTTATTGTCCTCCACTTCATCTTATCCTCTCGTTTGTCGGGTTCGCAAAAAGATGCGAGTCCGACTTGTCAGCGTTGTAATCAGCGCAGTGTACAGGTTTTCTGCGAGGTCATCTCTTCTGCCTCCGGCAAGGACCTGCAACGGTACGTGGCCCGGATTTGCCGTACCGAATGCGCTGTCCTTGTGTTCCAGGCCATGCAGGTACTTCTCCTCTGTCAGGCGCCAGTCACGCTGCCGGCCGGAAGAGTATTGAATCCAGGCCGAAATATCCACATTTGAACGGCTCCCGACATTGATCTCAGGAGTAGGACGGGTCCTCTTTCTTGAGCTTATCCATACAGAAAAGGACAGTGGCCAGGGTAGCCAGGGGTATGATCGGCGCGACAATAGAAACTCCGACATTCTCATGGAGAATGGCAATGCTGACAAAGGCGAAAATCAACGTCAGAATGACCAGCAGGCCGATTGTGAACAGGGCGATAATGTCATAGTAGAAGTTGGGCTTGAACGCTATGAACAGAAGAATGACGGCCGGACCGATCAGGGTGTTGAAAAAGGACACGCCTGAAAGCAGGCCGACAGCAAAGACAAAGAGACAGAAAGCGGCCTGGACAAACAGGGCATACATTCGCAGAAGTTTGAATTGCATAATTCTGGTTACCTTTATTAAATATTTATTACCTATCGGGGAGAAATAAAAATTCC
>JAJRTB010000215.1 GCA_024278495.1 Deltaproteobacteria bacterium | reverse complement strand
GAGGTGAACCAATGCCTATTTATGAATATGAATGTCCAGCCTGTGACAAGATTATCGAAGTGCAGCAGCGCATGAGTGATGACCCGTTGAGGACCTGTCCCGATTGCGCCGGCGCGGTGAAAAAACTTGTTTCAGCCAGTTCGTTTCAGCTTAAGGGCGGCGGCTGGTATGCTGACGGATACAGTGGCCCTTCCAACGGCAACGGGAAAAATGGTGGCTCCTCTGGCGGCGAAAAGTCGCCTGCGACGCCGCCGTGCCAGAGTGGCAAGGGAGACTCCTGCGCAAGTTGCCCGGCGGCAACCGCGTAAAAAAAGTTTTGTTGTGATGCGACCCGGCTGCGGCCGGGTTTTTTTGTGCACTTTGGATGTGTCGGGAGTGAAAACATGCGCTGGCTCTGGTTGTTCATAGCGGCAACGGCATTGCTGGTCGGCTGTCAGTCTGTTTATTACAGCACCCTTGAGTCTGTCGGCATTCACAAGCGTGACCTGATGGTGAGCCGGGTCGAGGAGGCCCGGGACGCCCAGCAAGATGCCAAGCAACAGTTTCAGTCGGCCCTGGAACAGTTTTCCTCAGTGGTCAGGATCGGGGGCGGAGACCTCAAACAGCAGTATGAAAAGCTCAATGACACCTATGAGGAGAGCAGGGCCAAGGCTGATCTGGTCCGCAAGCGGATAGCGAGTGTTGAGAG
Source organism: Deltaproteobacteria bacterium (assembly GCA_024278495.1). Lineage (GTDB taxonomy): Bacteria > Desulfobacterota > Desulfobulbia > Desulfobulbales > Desulfobulbaceae > UBA10518. The sequence continues at coordinate 12,454 of JAJRTB010000215.1, read as the reverse complement.
CGTGTCCGAGGCTCTGTTCGACGAGTGGGAAGCGGAGCTGGACGAGTATGCCAGCGATCGGCTGCGGGCCGACAGCAAAAGAAAACTGAAAAAGACCCGCCGCGATTACAAACGGTTGATCAGGGCCATGAAAAAGGCCGAGAGCAAGATCCGGCCGGTTCTGGTCGCTTTCCACGACCAGGTCCTGTACCTGAAGCACAATCTCAATGCCCGGGCTATCTCCTCCCTGCGCAACGAGCTGGTCGATATCGAGGACAATGTGGCAGGCCTGGTCAGGGAAATGGAGATATCTATCCGCGAGGCCGGGCAGTTTATCGACACCCTGCGGCAGGAGTAGGCGTTCCCGATACCGGAGAAACGCAGATCCCGGCCATTACCGGTCAGCGCCCGGCCGGGGCCGGGTGACAATGGCCATGGCGTCGCCGTAGCTGAAAAAGCGGTAGCCCCGGCTGACAGCCTCGGCATATGCGGCCAGGATGCGCTCCCGGCCGGCCAGAGCCGAGACCAGGAAGAGCAGGGACGAGCCGGGCAGGTGGAAGTTGGTGATCAGGTTGTCCACCACCCTGAACCGGTAGCCCGGGTAGATGTACATATCGCAGAGGCCGCTGTAGGGGCTGATTTCGCCGTTCAGATGGGCCGTGTACTCCAGGGCCCGGGTCGAGGTGGTGCCCACCGCCCAGATCCTGCTGCCGTATTTTTTGTAGTCATTGATTGTTTCCGCCGTTTCCGGCGGGATGTTGACATACTCGGTATGGATCCGGTGTTCCCGGATATCCTCTGTCCGGACCGGGGCAAAGGTGCCGTACCCCACGTGCAGGGTGACGGTGACGATGACCACTCCGCGTTTTTCAAGCCGTTCCAGGAGTTCTTCGGTAAAATGCAGGCCGGCGGTGGGGGCGGCAACGGAGCCGGTTTCCCGGGCGTAGCTGGTCTGGTATCTGCGCAGATCGTCGTCCGTGGACCCCGCCGGCCGCTTGATATAGGGCGGCAGTGGCATCTGGCCGTATTCCTTCAGTAAATCCTCAAGCGTTTGGCCCGCCTTCAACGCGTAGCGCAGATCAAGCGAGACCCGGCCCCCCTGGTGTAGCTCCAGGACAACCGCTTCAAGCCGATCACTGAAAATCAGGCGACTGCGCGGCCTGGGCCGTTTTGAACTTTTGACCAGGGCCTCGGCCCGGACAGCGCTCCAGTCGTCGGGCAGGGATCTGGCCAGGATGGTCTCGGGAAAGGCGAGCAGCAGGGCTTCGACCCTGCCGCCGGATTCTTTTCTGCCCTGCAGCCGGGCCGGAAAGACTCTGGTGTCGTTGACCACCAGGATGTCGCCCGGCAGGAAGCAGTCGATAATATCACTGAACCGGCCGTGGGTCCTGGTGTCGTTTTCGCAGTCCAGGAGCAGCAGGCGGGACTGGTCGCGCTGGTCACAGGGGTGTTGAGCGATGTTTTCCTCGGGCAGGTGGTACTCGTATGCCGAGAGATGAAAAATATCTTCCATAAGCGGCGCCGGGATTATACCGCACGTCAGTTCATCCATGGGTGGTTTTTTGAGAATTCTTGCAAACAACTGTAACCTACTTTAGAGTGACGGCAAAGGGGCATTTTGTCTGATATGGCCGGCACGAAGATACGAGCGGACTGTTGGCTTCAAATCCGTTTTGCACATGTGTGGAAGGAGGCGTTCTTGTTCCTGGTAACCGCGGCAACAGATTTTGAGATGCAACCGTTTCTGGCGGCCTGCCCGGTCCGTGATCCGCTGCATCTTGTCACCGGCGTCGGGCCGGTCGAGACAGCGGTTCGGCTCACTCGCCGGCTGGCGGATTCCGACGGCACAGTTGACGCGGTTATCAATTTTGGTGTGGCCGGCGCCTATCTCCGGCCCGATGCGGACCGGACACCGCAACTCCTTGATATCTGTCTGGCCGAGCAGGAGCACTTCGGTGACCTTGGGGTCTGCCTGGCGGACCGGATCGAACCCTTTGACCGGGACCTGCTGGGCGTGAATGATTTTTTTGAGCTGGATCGGGACCTGCTGGCCCGGGCTGCCGTCATTCTTGATGCCGGGCAGTTCACTTTTCATCGGGGGGTGTTTGTCACGGTCAACTGTGCAAGCGGCACGGCCCGGCGCGGCAACATGCTTGCCGCCCGCTTTCAGGCCCTGTGTGAAAATATGGAGGGGGCTGCCGTGGCCCGGGTCTGCCGGGCATTTGACCTGCCCTGTCTTGAGCTGCGCTGTGTCAGTAACCTGGTGGAGGACCGCGACACCGGCCGCTGGCAGTTGAAAAAGGCGTGTTGCCGGGCCGGCGAGGCGACGGCCCTGGTGTTTTCTCATCTGGCAGGGCAGTGAACAGGAGCTGTTTTATGCACCCTCCTTTGACCATAGGTTATTCGCCCTGCCCCAATGACACGTTTATTTTCCATGGCCTGGTCCACGGCCGGGTGCCGCTGCGCAATTTCCGCCTGGCCGAGCCGGTGCTTGAGGACGTCGAGACCCTGAATGGACGCGCTTTGCGGGCGGAACTCGACATCACCAAGCTCTCGTTTCACGCCCTTGGGCATGTCCTGGACGACTATATCGTGCTCAACAGCGGCAGCGCCCTGGGCCGGGGCTGCGGGCCCCTGCTGGTGACCCGGCCGGGCATGGATGTGGATCTTGACCGGGCTTCGGTTGCCGTGCCCGGTGTGTATACCACCGCGGCCATGCTGCTGCGGCTCTATGCGCCGGAGGCAGGTAACGTTCAGGTCATGCGTTTTGAGGAGATCATGGCGGCGGTGGCGGACGGACGGGTCGACTATGGCGTCATAATTCATGAAAGCCGTTTCACCTATCAGGAGCAGGGGTTGCTTGAAGTACAGGATCTCGGGGCCTGGTGGGAGGAGGAAACCGGTCTGCCCATCCCGCTTGGCTGCATCGCGGCCCGGCGCCGCCTTCCGGAGCATGTCCTGCGTGCAATCGACGGCGCCGTCAGGCAGAGCCTGCTCCTGGCCCGCGGCCTGCCGGACAGGGGGATGGCCTATATCCGACAGCACGCCCAGGAGATGGATGACGCTGTCTTGCGCAGTCATATCGCTCTCTATGTCAATGATTTTTCCCTGGAACTGGGCAAAGAGGGGAGAGCCGCGGTGGCGGAGCTGTTGCGCCGCGGCAGGAAGGCCGGTCTTTTTCCCGCAACCGGTTCCAAACCGTGGTGCCTGGGCCATGATCAGGACTGATGCGCAGGGAGCGCCGGTCTGGGGTTGTGTCCTGATCGGAGGCAGGAGCAGAAGAATGGGCCGGCCCAAGCACCTGATCGAGCAGGACGGCAGGACCTGGCTCGAGGCAACCGTGACCACGCTGCAATCGCAGGTTGACAGGGTCGTCATCTCCGGCGCCGGAACAGTTCCGGAACGTCTCGCCCAACTGCCTGTTGTAGAGGACGTCAAAGGCCTGGCCGGGCCCCTGGCGGGAATTCTGGCCGTGTTCCGGCGCTTTCCGGATGTCTCCTGGCTGGTGGTTGCCTGTGATCTGCCGCACCTGCGCGGCGCGGCGCTTTCCTGGCTCCTGTCTTGTCGGCAGCCGGGAGTGCGGGCCGTTTTGCCGGACCTGGAAGGGGAGGGGAACGTTGAACCCCTGCTGGCCTGGTATGGCCGGAACATGCGGGATGTGCTTGAACAGCAGGCTGCCGCCTCTATCCTGAAGCTCCGGGCGCTTGCCGGAAAACCCGGGGTTATCAGCCCCCGCCCTCCGGCAGGTCTGCGCCGGTCGTGGGTGAATATCAATACTCCGGAAAAACTGATCTTACCTGATAATGGTTGTCAGAATCCTTTTTAATGCGTATGCTATACCACCATGAGTTGCACAAACCTGTAGACACCAGCCGGGCACAACGATAATTCAGCACGTTGCAACGCTGACCCGCCGGATTCGCAACTTTTTGCGGATCCGGCATAAAATAGTAACCTTGTATCCGTGACGACAGGAAACTTTCACGGATTCAGTATGAGAAAAATATCAGCTGCGTGGCCTGCCGGAGACCTGGACCGGGTTGTCGCAGGCAGTAGTTGAGATGTATGGGAATGATTATGTATGGGAATGATTATGGAATATAAGCGAAATACATTGTTTTCAGGTGTCATTGCTGTTGTAATGGCCCTGTCTCTCTTTCTGGCTGTCGGTGAATCGGTTGCGGCGACCATCAAGACCATGCCCTCCTTTGAGCTTCCGTCGGCGGTTGACGGCTCGACTGTCAGGAGCAGCGACTTTGCGGGCAAGGTGCTGCTTATTACTTTTTTTGCCACCTGGTGTCCGCCCTGTCGCCAGGAGATCCCGACCCTGATAAAACTGCACAGGGAGCTCGGCCCTCAAGGGTTCTCGGTGATCGGCCTGTCTGTTGATGAAAAGGGGCCCGGTGTTGTGGCCAGGCTGGTACAGATGGAGGGCATTAACTATCCGGTTCTGATGGCCACGTCGAAAACGGCCAGGAATTTTGGCGGTATCGCCGGAATTCCCACCTCGTTTCTGGTTGACAGGCAGGGCAGGGTGATTCATCGGTATCCGGGCTACGTGCCCCATTCACAGCTTGAAAAAGATATTGAATCGATCCTGTAACGTAACCAAGCACAGGGTAAAATGAAAAAATGTATAAAACCGCTACCCTGTAACATGTTGGAGTTTGAAGAAAAACCGGGGAGGCTGACGCGGTTTTGCTTGACAACCCATACCTGACCTTTTATGTTTTTTAAGGCCTCCTGAGCAGAGGTGAGGAGAATCAGTTCATTATTTCAAAAAGGAGAAAAAGATGAAAAAGCTGATTATCGGAGTAATGGTTGTGGCGTTCGTGATGAGTGCGGGTTCTGTTATGGCCTCCAAAAAGGTACGGTGTAAAGTTGACAGTGTGGACGGCGACAAGGTCACCCTGACCTGCAAAAAGGCCGACAAGCTGAAAGCCGGCATGAAGGTGGAAGTCAAAGAGAAGAAAAAGGCGGCGTACGAAGGCTGCTGAAGCTTTTTTGTTTTTTTAGTCTGCAAGAGTCGGTGGATGCCTGGCATCCCCGACTCTTTTTTTGTTGGAAAGAGGCCGGCACATGGACATTGTCAAAGCGGTGCTTCTCGGGGTCATCCAGGGGTTGACAGAGTTTCTCCCGGTGTCCAGTTCCGGCCACCTGGTGATCGGCTCTCTGCTCCTCGACTTTGACGATCCGGGCATCGCCTTTGAGGTGTTTTTGCACTGCGGCACCCTGCTGGCCGTTCTTCTTGCCTTTAAGGCAGAGCTTCTGCTGATGCTCCGCTCGCTTTTCGTTTCTCCCGCCGCCCGCCGCGCCGACCCGGAACTGGACCGTTTCTTTCGCTGGAACATCCAGGTTATCGTTGCCACCCTGCCGGCCGTGGTCGTCGGTCTGTTGCTCAAGGACTCCATAGACCGGATTTTTGCTACCGTCCAGGTCACCTTCACCATGCTGACAGGTACCGGCATTATCATGCTGTTGACCCGGTGTCTCCGTGAACGGGGTGCGGAGGTGACGGCGGGCCGCGCGCTCTTTATCGGCTGTGCCCAGGCCATTGCCATTCTGCCCGGCCTGTCCCGCAGCGGTTCCACTATCTTTGCCGGCATGCTGACCGGTGTCGACCGGGAGGACGCGGCCCGTTTTTCTTTTATCATGTCAATTCCGGCCATCCTGGGAGCTGTGGTGTTGAAGCTGGGGGATCTGGTTGCCGCGCCGCCGGCCGCGGAACAGATGCTGGTCATGGCGGCCGGCACGATCGCCTCCATGGTTTCCGGGTACGGGGCCATTGTTTTGTTGATGCGGGTTGTACGGCGGGGTACGCTGCACTGGTTCGGTTTCTACTGCCTGGCCGTTGCCGGTTTTGGTTTTGCCTGGTTTTTTCTGGCATGAACTGGCCTGGCCGGGTATATGAAAGAGATTATCGCTGGTATTTTCTGATCATAAAACGAGAGATATATGGATCCCCAGACATTGCCTGCCGGTGAGCAGGAGTTGTATCGGAATATTAAGAAACATTACAAGGTCGCCTTTGAGCCGTTAAAGATGGACGGGACCACCCTGCATCTGCTCACGGTCACAGACCTGGAGGCAATGCTTGACGGGCTCGATCCCCTGCAGGATCCGTCCGGGTTTCCCTTCTGGATCCGGTTGTGGGAGGCGGCCATTGTCCTGGCCCAGTTTCTGAGCAGGCAGCGGTTTGAGCGGGATACGCGGCTGCTGGAACTCGGGGCCGGTCTGGGGGCGCCGGGCCTTGCCGCCGCCGCCGCGGGTTGCCGGGTTACCCTGACCGATTATGAGGAGCATATTCTTGATTTTGAGCGGGTCAGCGCGGCCGCCTCGCAACTCGATACTGTTGACTTCGCGATCCTGGACTGGAAAAATCCGCCTGAAATGGAACGCTATGATGTCCTGGTCGGAGCGGAGATCCTCTTTCGGGAGGAATTTTTTGAACCGTTGCTTGAGGTCATGCGCCGCAGCCTCAAGCCCGGCGGTGTTATATACCTGGCCCACGATATCCGCCGCCGGAGCCTGAAGCCCTTTCTGGACCTGGCCCAGGCCGAGTATGATATAGCCGCGTCCCGGCGCACCCTGAAGAGCTACGAAGAGGACAAGGTCATCCTGTTGACCAGGTTGACGCCGAAAAAATAGAGGCGCTTTCGTGTACCCGGTTTTCCTCGATATCAGTGACAGGCTGTGCGTTGTCATCGGCGGCGGCAGGGTTGCCGTCCGCAAGGTGATCAGCCTGCTGGAGGAGGGGGCACGGGTTCGGGTTGTCAGCCCTGAGGTGGAGCCGGAGATTGCCGGGCTGGCCGGAGAGGGGCGTGTTGAGTGGATGCGGAAGAAGTTTGAAGACAGTGATCTGGCCGGCGCCCTGCTGGTCTTTGCCGCCACCGATGACCGGTCGGTCCAGGACCGGATCCGGCAGCGGGCCCGGGAGGACGGGCTGCCGGTCAACGTGGCAGACGATCCTGAGAACTGTACATTTCAGGTCCCTGCCGTCAGCCGCCGGGGAGACCTGGCCATTGCCGTATCCACCGGGGGTGGAAGTCCGGCCCTGGCCGCCATGATCAGGCAGGAGCTTGACAACCGGTATGGTCCGGAATATGAAGAGTTGCTTGATATCATGGCCAGGGTGCGGGAGCGGTTAAGCGGCAGCGCAACCCAGGCTGAGCGGAAAAAGATCTATAAAAAAATTCTCCATGCCGATATAGTTGAATGGATACGGACCGGTCGGCGGGACAGGGTACGCGCCCACCTGGCCGAGGTCCTGGGAGCGGATTTCCGGCTGGATTTCCGCGGTACACAAAAGATGATAAACTCGTAAAAAGTCGAAAATCCTGGCTGAGCACTTCGATAATTCAACCAGATACAACGCTGAACCGTCGGTTTCGCGACTTTTTACGAAACCGACACAACACGATGAACCCGAAAAGGCCGTCATAACTCAATGAGAAGATAACCTGTCCGGCCGCAGACCCGTTGGACGCCCGACCTTTTGCGGACCCGACAACCCCGGAGTCCCATGAGTTACCTGCTGTTTCAAGTCAGTTTAGTCGTCTACTTCATAGCCATGTCGGTCTATGTCGTCTTTTTCGTGTCGCAGAATAACCGGCTGCGTCCCATTGCCCGCCGGGTTTTTCTGGCCGCCGCCGTACTCCATACCCTGAATATCGCGGCCCGTTATTTTGAGGCCGGGCATACGCCGATCACCTCCCAGCACGAGACGGTCTCCTTCTTTGCCTGGGCCATTGCCTGGGGCTATCTCTCCTTTCGCTGGCGCTATACGGTCAAGAATTTCGGTACCTTTGCCAGTATCCTGACCGTGATTCTCATGTGTATCGCGGCCCTGGCCTCCCGCGAGATGCTGCCTCTTGTGCCGGCCCTGCAGAGCTGGTGGCTGCCGTTCCATGCCTCGGTTTCCATCGTGGCGGACGGGTTCCTGGCCCTGGCCTGTATCGGCGGTATCATGTATCTGCTGCAGGAGCGAGAGATCAAGCAGAAGCGGTTCGGTATCTTTTATTCCCGGTTGCCCTCCCTGGAAGCTCTGGACAAGCTCAATCATCACTGTCTGACCGTCGGTTTTCCCCTGCTGACCCTGGGTATCATCTCCGGGTCGGTCTGGGCCAAGCAGGCCTGGGGCGCGTACTGGCACTGGGATCCCAAGGAAACCTGGTCCCTGATTACCTGGTTTCTTTACGCGGCTCTGGTGCACCTGCGCTTTACCGTGGGCTGGCGCGGCCGGCCTGCCGCGATCATGACCATCATCGCCTTTGCCGCGGTTCTCTTTACCCTGTGGGGCGTCAACTATCTCCTCGGTGGAATCCATACCTATGCCACGTGATACCATAGTTCTGCTTGGGGTCAATCACAAGACGACCCCGCTGGAGATCCGGGAGAAGATGGCCCTGTCCGGCGGTTATGAAGAGCCGCTCCAGGCCCTTGGCGCGATCAGGGGGTTGAAGGAGTACTATCTGCTTTCCACCTGCAACCGGGTGGAGGTGATCTACACCACGGCCAGTCCGGAGGAAACCCGCCGGGATGTTCTGGAATTTCTTTTTGGTCGTGCCGTGCCGGCGGCTGACCTGGAGCGATACGTGTACCACTTTGAGGACGAGGAGGCCGTCGAGCACCTGTTCATGGTCGCCTCCAGCCTGGATTCGATGATCGTGGGCGAGGCCCAGATCCTGGGCCAGCTCAAGGAGGCCTATCGCTACGCCTCCGGACAGAAGACCAGTGGCCTGATTTTAAACAAGTTGCTGCACAAGTCCTTTTTCGTGGCCAAGCGGGTCCGCACCGAGACCCGGATCGGGGCCAGCGCCGTGTCCATCAGTTATGCCGCGGTGGAGCTGGCCCGCAAGATTTTCGGACGGCTGGACGATAAATCGGTCATGCTGATCGGGGCCGGGGAAATGGCGGAGCTTGCCGCCGAGCACCTGGTCGGCCAGGGAGTCGCCGGCGTGGTGGTGGCCAACCGGACCCTGGAGCGGGCGGTGAAGCTGGCCCGCCGGTTCAACGGCCGGGCCGTGTCCCTGGATGAGGTCGTTGAACAGCTTGAGCAGGTGGATATTATCATCAGTTCCACCGGCGCCACCGGCACAATCCTGAGCAAAAAAGACGTCAGGCCGGTGATGCGGGAACGGCGCAACAGCCCGCTCTTCTTCATCGATATAGCCGTGCCCAGGGATCTTGATCAGGACATCAACGACCTGGACAACGTCTATCTCTACGACATCGACGACCTGCAGAACGTGGTGGAGATGAACAAGTCCGAGCGGGATCGGGAAGCGGTCAAGGCGGAGCGGATAGTCCACGAGGAAACTCTCAAGTTCGGCAGCTGGCTGGACAATATGGAGGTGACTCCGACCATTGTTGAGCTGCGCCGGCAGGGTGAGGAGATCTGTCGGGTGGAGATTGAAAAGACCCTGGCCCGCCTGTCGGATCTCTCGCCGAAGCAGCAGCGCTCCATCGAAAAAATGGCATCAGCCATTGTCTCCCGGATGCTGCACAATCCCATGCAGTATCTCAAGGACGGGAACGGCAACTCAAAATGCGTGAACCGGCAGGAGCGGATCAACACGGTCCGTGAACTCTTCCGGCTTGACAACGGCAACAGTGACCGCAGCGGCAATGACGCCTGAGCGTAAAGAACTCCTGGAGGAGGAGCTGCTGATAGTCCGCCATTCCGGAGAGATTCCGGAGATCGCCCTGCACGCGAGTTTGTATTACCTTGAAGAGGACGAAGAGGGACCTCGTATGACCCTGACCGCAGCGGAGCGACAGGATCTCTGCGCGGCAGCCCTGGCCAGGGCCCGGGAGATAGTTTTGCGCGACCTGGATCCGGCCAACCGCGACCTGGGACTCTACCGGGGGGTGGCCAGATCCCTGGCCAACTGGCAGCGGCTGCAAAATTTCTGTCGCCGCAGCAACCTTGCCTGTCCGGGCTTCAGGGAGGAGGTCCGCCGGGCGCTTGTCTCCTTTCTGGAAACGGAACTGCGGGAGGTCGCCTCGGGTGAACGCGACTCATGCGTCAACTGTTCTCCGGACGAGATTGAGCTCTTCTGCCGGGAACTGGAGCTGGATCCCGAGCATCTGCCCATGGGCTGGATCTCCCTCTGCTGCTGACCCCTGACCACTTACAAATTTTGGGCAGGTAAAATCGCATGGTTACAAACCCTGTGACGAGTCACCTGCAAAGTACTTCATCATGTTTCAGGGGAGGATGTCATGATGCAAACAGGTGATCTGTGGGAGTCATTGGGCTCCCTGGAAGAGGAAGATGTTCCCCTTGTTCTGACCCGCCTCTTTACCGTGTACGAGGAGCGGTTGAGCCGTGATCCCGGGGACCGGGACGCGCTGCTTTTTTTTCGCACCCTGGAGACGGTCCTCGGTCAGGTCAGCCGGTGCAACCTGAACCGGCGTTGAGCTGACGTGGTCCGGATTCTCCCGCAGGCGGGATCACTTACCAGGCCCTGTGATGTGACTTACGATCACTGGTACCCCGATAAAAAAAAAGGGCTTCGCAGTCATGCTGCGAAGCCCTTTTTGTGTTGCCGGCAAGCCGCGCTTGAAGCCGCGGTTGTCAGGTACTTACCCTTCGAGGGCGGCAAAGCGGCTCTTGAGGAACCTCCATGCCTTGTCCACGTCCTTCTGGGACATCTCCATCAGCTCATCCACCATGGCCGGATTGCTCATCTTCAGCATCCGGTAGCGGTTTTCGCCAAGGGCGTACTCGGCAAAGGGGATGGTCGGGTCCTTGGAGTCGATGGAGAGCGGGTTTCTGCCCTCTTCCTCGAGCTGCGGATTATATCGGTAGAGCGGCCAGTGGCCGCAGGCAACAGCCTTCTTCTGCTGCTCGAGACCGAGGGCCATGTTGATGCCGTGGTTGATGCAGTGGGCATAGGCGATGATGATGGACGGGCCGTCATAGGCCTCGGCCTCGTTGACCGCCTTGACCACCTGGGCCGGATTGGCGCCCAAAGCGACGCGGGCCACGTAGACGTTGCCGTAGGTGGAGAAGATCATGCCCATATCCTTTTTGGGCATCTTCTTGCCGCCGGCGGCGAACTGGGCCACTGCGGCGCGCGGAGTGGACTTGGACATCTGGCCGCCGGTGTTGGAGTAGACCTCGGTGTCCAGGACCAGGACATTGACGTTCTCGCCTGAGGCCAGGACATGGTCCAGACCACCGTAGCCGATGTCATAGGCCCAGCCGTCGCCACCGAAGATCCAGACCGATTTCTTCACCAGGTAATCGGCAACGTGGTAGAGCCGCCTGGCAACAGCGCTGTTGTCGTCCTCGAGTTTGCTCTTGAGTTCATCAACCCGGGCCCGCTGTTCCTCGATTTCCTGCTGGGTCTTCTGGCTCGCCTTGATCAGTTCGTTTGCGAATTTCCTGGTGATCAGTTTTTCCGCCACTGCCGCCTCAAGGAGCTCGATGGCCTGGGAGGCCATCTTGTTGACGGTCTGGCGCATGCCCAGGCCATACTCGGCGTTGTCCTCGAACAGGGAGTTTGACCAGGCCGGGCCGCGTCCGTCCGCCCGCTTGGCATACGGAGTGCTGGGCAGGTTGCCGCCGTAGATGGAGGAGCAGCCGGTGGCGTTGGCGATCAGCATCCGGTCACCGAACAGCTGGGTGACCAGCTTGATGTACGGAGTCTCGCCGCAACCGGCGCAGGCGCCGGAGAACTCAAAGAGCGGCCGCTTGAGCTGGCTGCCCTTGATGGTGGTCGGGTTGATCAGGCTGTCGTCCACCTCGGGGAGGCTCATGAAAATTTTCCAGTTTCTGGACTCGCGTTTGCGGACCGCCTCTGTATTGGCCACCATCTTCAGGGCCTTCTCGCCTGTGGCCTTTCCATTTTTTCCTTTCTTCTTGGCCGGACAGACCTGGAAGCACAGGGTGCAGCCGACGCAGTCTTCCGTGGAGACCTGGATGGTGAACTTCATGCCCTTGAACTGCTTGCCGACCGCGTTGACGGTCTTGAAGGCCTTGGGTGCCTTGATCTCCTTGAGGTCGGCCGGTCTGACAACCTTCATCCTGATACAGGAGTGCGGACAGACCAGGGAACACTGGCCGCACTGGATGCAGGTGTCCTCGTCCCATTCAGGAACCTGGACCGCGATGTTCCGCTTTTCCCACTGGGTGGTGGCGGTGGGCCAGCGGCCGTCGGCCGGGATCTGGGAGACTTTCAGCTCCTCACCCTTGCCTTCGATCATCCTGGCGGTAACCTCCTTGACAAACTCGGGCGCCTCTTCAGGCACGGTGGGCGGCAGCTCATGGCCGGTAATGCGCTTGGGCACCTTGACCTTGACGATGTTGTCGACGGCCGCGTCCACCGCGTCGTAGTTCATGTTGACGACCTTGTCGCCCTTTTTGCCGTAGGTCTTTTTGATGGCGTCCTTGATCGCCTTGATCGCCTCATCCTTTTTGATGATGCCGGAGATCAGGAAGAAGGCGGTCTGCATGATCATGTTGATG
>JAJRTB010000214.1 GCA_024278495.1 Deltaproteobacteria bacterium | reverse complement strand
GACCCTGATACCGGCATCTGCCAGGAAGTCGGACATGGGCGGATACACATTCTGGTCCGATCCGGTAACACTGTATCCCGCCTCCTTGAGCATACCGGCCAGCGCGGCCATGCCGGTGCCGCAGATCCCCATGATATGGATATGATGAACACCATCCGGCACACTGTTCAGTGACGGATCAGGCCGGGCAGATGCCTTCACTCCGAACGCACCGTGTCTTTCACTGTGGCATGGACCTGACGGAAGGTCTCGTCAAAATTGGCCGGGGTCAGGCGACCGACCTCTATGAACTTGACGACAATCTCCTTGGTTACCTTGAAGATAGCTTCATCGGTAACCGGTCGTGGGACAACCATGCCCTTTTCCCTGTTACTGCTCATATTCAGACTCCACCGCCAGGAGGTACGTGATCAGGGGCACCGCAGATTCGTGACGAAAACTTGTGGCTCTGGCAACTGATACATTGAAAAAGTGAAATATCTGTTCACCCATTCAGCTAGGCGGGTTCTCACCCGGCCCCGCCCGTCAGAGCGCCCATCCGCGGCGCATCTGAAAGCGTTCAGACCATGAGGCACAGGTCACTGGAGCCCCATGGTCCGATCACGTTCATCTGCACCACGGGTGAACGCTCACGGATTCGGGTTTACATAAAAAAACCCCTGTTACATGAAGAAGGCCAATTCTTAATGGGTAACAGGGGCTGATGATCCACGGGAAAAACCTGCTCAGCACTCCCCGGGTCAATGTTTTCGATCAGTTACCAGCCATCTTGCCGTAATCAATTGCCTCGGCATAGGCCATCATTTCAGCTTTTGAGACATTACTGCCCTTGACCGTCACCATGAAACGATTGGCAACAACAATACTGATATCCCCATTACCGGTCTCGTCCGAAAACTGGACGATTGCCCTCTGCCCGTTCACCATCGTCAACGTACCTCCACTGGCCCCGGCAACCATGGGGTTATTGATCATCATCACCAGTGACTGCATGACCGGTGAGTCCGTGACAATATCTATGGTGATGGACGCGGAATCCCTGCGGTATGCCCTGCTGACGCTGATACCACCTCCAAACACCGCCGATCCCATGGCCTGGGCCACGGCCTCTTCAGCTTCCCAGCCGGGAAGCGGTTCGGGCAGATAGGATTTGATGGCCTCTCCTTTCTTCTGCCTGACCAGCTGAGCGGCATAATCAAGGTTATTTGCCGCGCCTGCATAATCGCCCTGTTCATACTGGCCCACGGCTTCTTTAATAATGGCAAGGACATCATCCTGCTCCGCAGCAGCCCACAGGGGGGACGCCGCAATGACAACGAGGAGAGCCTGACAAACAAAAACAGAAACAAGTTTTTTCATCGCACCTTTCTCTTGCTGAACACCTGACACCTGAAATCGAACTCGTGCCCGTCCACAAATGGTATTTTTACCCGATCTCTGCGTTGCATGAAAAATTTTATCCTCGGATTTTCCATGCGCCCTGACCTCGAGCAAAAAACCACGTTTCCGGACAGGAGCTAACGCATAAATTGTTACCAGGAGAGAGCGGACATGTCAAGAAGCGCGACAACCGCTTCTTGTTTGTCAGCGGCTGCCGCCGGAGAGTTTTCGTATAATCTGTTCCGCGACCTCATCTGGTTCCACTCCTTCCACGTTAAGCTCAAAATCCGCGGTTCGGCGGTACCCCGGCAGACGCTTTGCAAAAAGCGCTCTGGCCTGGTCCAGGTCCTGCAACAGCGGTCTTTTCCTTATTTTTTTCCGGGCCCTGGGATGACGCTGTATGGCCTCAAGGATACTTTCCACCGAGGCATGCAGGTACACAACCGTATCACCCTCTCCCAGGCCGTCGACCATGTAAAAACCGCCGCCGGTCGAGACAATGGTATTCTTGACGTGACAACGGAGCCAGTCCGCTGTCCGCTGCTCCAGTCGACGAAAAAACGGTTCGCCGTGGCGGGCAAAAATTTTACGGATCTTCATATTGGTCATCGACTCGATCAGATCATCCGTATCCACGGCCTGCATACCGGTTTTTCCGGCCAGGGCCCGTGCTGTTCTCCCCTTGCCGACCCCCATGAATCCCGTCAGGATTATATTGTCAGCCATCCTGCCTCCAGTTTTCTTTTTCGCGCCCGGATAGGGATCATTTGACCAGATTGCGGGTGATGCTCAAAAGACCTGCTCTCCCTTGACGACAGGTGGCGGAGCGCCTCCTCCCGCGCCGCTGCTCCACTCTCCGGTATCCGGCCCCCCCTCAGCCTGCTGCCGTTCCCGGTCCATCTGCGCCTTTCTGATCTCGGGAGTGGCCGTGATAAAATCATAGAATTTACTGTACATGTCAAAGACATCGTAATCATCCCGCTTGATTTTGACCAGATATTCAAGAAATTCCTCAAAATCGTCAGGGGTGGCGAGCATTTTCCGGTAAAATTCAGTCCGGGAGGCGTCAAGGCTGCTGAACGGTTCCAGAGGCTTGAGAAACGCCCTGACCTGTTTGAGTTTAATGTGCTCAAGGCGAAGAATCCGCTGAATGAACTGGGTTCTGTTCAAGTCTCCAAGGTAAACGTCCTTGATATACCGGGCAAAGGCGTGCTCGTTCTGGGCGTTCATGCACTCATAGACAAGGGCCGCCACCTGGTCAGGGGCGCTCAGTTTTCTTGACACCCGGATAATTATCCGGGTTCTTTCATCGTTGGGAGTGTTCTCGGCATAGGCGTTGCCCTGTGGTTCAGCAGAATCCCAAAACAAGGGCACCGAGGTATACATCCCGCCAAAGGCGTTGATAAGAAATCGACGGTAGTCTGAATCCTGCGCCAGCAAAACCGCGGTTTCAGGACGCGTTTCAAGAAAGCGGGCCAACTGCTCTTCACCGTGATCAAGCGCCGCGGCAGGCTGTGGGCATAAGGCATTCAGCACAATGAGTGTAAACAAAATGAAACGGTTCATTATGCCACAGTTACCATAAATTCCTCTGCTCATCAGCGATTTTCCATGCAGTCTCCGCTTTCGGGCATCCCGCATCATACCGTTGCCGTGTCTGACAGGTCCGCGAACCAGTCAACATAGGCCCTGGCCATACGAG
>JAJRTB010000213.1 GCA_024278495.1 Deltaproteobacteria bacterium | reverse complement strand
AGGCCGGTCTCGGCGTCCTGGAGCGCGGCCTCTGAGAAATCGAGCGGGTTGCGGTACTGGGTGGAGAAGATAAAGAGGCGCAGCACCTCGGGGGCGTACTGTTCCAGGATCTCCCGGATAGTCAAAAAATTATTCAGGGACTTGGACATCTTCTCGTCCCGGATGGTGACAAAGCCGTGGTGGATCCAGAGATTGGCAAAGGGCTTGCCGGTCGCGCCCATGGACTGGGCGATCTCGTTTTCATGGTGCGGAAAGATCAGGTCCTGGCCGCCGCCGTGGATATCAAAGGTATCGCCGAAATATTTTCTGCTCATGGCCGAGCACTCGATGTGCCAGCCGGGACGGCCCTCGCCCCAGGGACTGTCCCACCTGGGTTCGCCCGGCTTGCTCCCCTTCCACAGGGCAAAGTCCATGGGATGCTCTTTCTGCTCGTTCACGTCAATACGGGCCCCGGCCTGCATGTCATCCAGGTTGCAGCCGGACAGACAGCCGTACCGGGCAAACCGGTCCACCCGGTAATACACATCACCGCCCGACTCATAGGCCAGCCCCTTGTCAATCAGCTCCCGGATAAGCGCGATCATCTCCGGGATATGGTCGGTGGCCTTAGGCTCGATATCGGGCCGCAGGATGCCGAGCATATCGGTGTCATGATAAAATTCCCTGATGAACCGCTCGGCCAGCTCGGAGGAATCAATACCCTGCTCATTGGCCCGCCTGATGATCTTGTCATCGATATCGGTAAAGTTGCGAACAAAGGTCACCTTGAACCCCCGGAACCGGAGATAGCGGACAATCATGTCAAAGACCAGGAACGAACGGGCATGGCCGATATGACAGTAGTCATAGGAGGTGATGCCGCAGACGTAGAGTTTGACATGGCCCTCCTCAATCGGCGCAAGCGTCTCTTTTTTCCGGGTCAGGGTATTATATATCTTGATATTCATTAAAAAACCGTTTTGCATAGTCTCGACATTGTCCGCCCCCTTTCAGGGGGCAGGTATGTATGATGACAAGATAACACAGTCGGAAACAATGAACAACCAAGCCGCACCGGGAAAAAAATCATGGCGCGAGGCCATGCGGGCCTGGACCCACCCCAGGGTGATGACCATGCTCTTTTTCGGTTTTTCCGCGGGCGTGCCCATCCTGCTCATCTTCTCCTCCCTGTCGCTGTGGCTGCGGGAGGCGGGGGTGAGCCGATCCGCGGTCACCTTTTTTTCCTGGGCCGCCCTGGGCTACTCCTTCAAATTTGTCTGGGCGCCGCTGATCGACACCCTGCCCCTGCCCGTTCTGACCCGCAGACTGGGCCGGCGGCGCGGCTGGCTGCTGGTGGCCCAGACGGCGGTGATCACCGCCATCTGCATCATGGCCCTGACCGACCCGGCCGGCGGCGAGCAAAGCCTTGTCGTCATGGCCCTGGGCGCGGTCATGCTCGGTTTTTCCTCGGCCACCCAGGACATTGTCATTGACGCCTACCGGATCGAATGCGCCGAGGAAAAACTGCAGGCCCTGCTCTCCTCCACCTATATCGCCGGCTACCGGATCGGCATGCTGGTGGCCGGGGCCGGGCCCCTGTTCCTGGCCTCCTGGTTCGGCACCAGCAAGGGGGCCTATAATTACCTGGCCTGGCAGTACAGCTACCTGGCCATGGCCGCGGTCATGCTGGTCGGCGTGGCCACCACCCTGCTCATTCCGGAGCCGGAAACAAATCGAAAAAATGTTGAATTCCCGACTTCCCATTACCTGCGCTTTATCCTGCTCTTTGCGTGCAGCGCCGGGGTATTTGCCGCGACTTTCTTTTTAAGCGGCGACCTGGTAAAGGGGTTGAAAGACTCACTGGCCCTGGACCATCCCGGCCATACAAAACTGATCGGCTTCGGAATTGAGACGGTGCGGCTGGGGGCGGCCGTTTGCGGGGCCCTGGCCACGGGCTTTTTCCTGACGATGCTGGGCGTGGCCGACCGGCCCATGGTCCGCCGGACCTATATCGAGCCGGTGGCGGATTTCTTCAAACGCTACCACCTGTCCACGGCCCTGCTGCTCCTCGCCCTGGTCGGTCTGTACCGGATCTCCGACATAGTCCTCGGGGTCATCTCCAACGTCTTTTACCAGGATCTCGGGTTCACCAAGACCGAAATCGCGGGCATCATCAAGACGTTCGGCCTGTTCATGACCCTGGCCGGGGGCTTCCTGGGCGGCATGCTGACCGTGCGCTACGGGGTCATCAAAATCCTCTTTGCCGGAGCGCTCCTGTCAAGTGGTACCAACCTGCTCTTTCTGCTCCTGGCAAACGTGGGGGACAGTATCCCGGTCCTGACCCTGGTGATCGCGGCGGACAACCTGAGCGCCGGCATCGCCACCACCGCCTTTGTCGCCTTCCTCTCCAGCCTGACCAACATCTCCTTTACCGCGGTGCAGTACGCCATCTTCAGCTCGCTCATGACCCTGCTGCCCAAACTGATCGGCGGCTATTCCGGCACCATGGTCACGGCCTGGGGCTACCCGTGGTTCTTCCTGGCCACCACTCTGATGGGCATCCCGGTTCTGCTGCTCATATGGCTGGCCGGCAGGCGGCTGCGGTAATTCTTTGTATGCTCCAGGATCCGTGAACATTCACCTGTGCCTGGAGCCGCGAGCGTTCACCCGTGGCACGAATTCATAATTTTCGAGATTAACTGACGATGGCCCGAGGGGAAGGCATAGTCATCCAGTTCAGCCAGAGTGACCCAGGCGCAACAGCGGGCCGCATGCAGGACGGGACGGGCCTCCGGGTCCACCTCGCAGAAAAAGCCGTGCAGAATCACCCGGTAACGGGTGTAGTGGTGGGTGACCGTGGCCAGGTGCCGCGGGTTATGGCCACGCATCCCGGTTTCCTCGCGCAGCTCACGGACAGCCGCGGCTTCGGGCGTTTCCCCCTCTTTCAGGCTCCCGCCGGGAAATTCCCACAGGCCGCCCCAGACGTCATCGTCCCGACGCTGCTGGATAAAATATGTCCCCTCCCGGACAATGATCGTACAGGCCATTTCAATCTCGATCCGACCGGGCCGGGGCGGGACCACCGGCCGCATAAAGGTGGTGTTGTTCCGGCGGGCCAGACAGGAGGCAACAAGCGGACAGGACCCGCAATCAGGATTTCGGGGCGTGCAGACCAAGGCGCCCAGCTCCATCAGGGCCTGGTTCAGATCCCGGGGCGAGTCTAGAGAAACCAATTCCCGCAGATATTCCTCCAGGTCGCGGCGCACCTGCCTTTCCTTCATGGGCCTGTCAATATCGCCAAGCCTTGCAAAGAGCCGCTCCACGTTGGCGTCCACCACGGGCACGGGCCGGTTGAAGGCAATGGACATGATGGCCGCCGCAGTATAGGGACCGATTCCGGGCAGGACCAGCAGAGCGGCATGGTTGTCAGGGACGCGGCCGCCATGCTTATCCATCAGAATCCGGGCGGCCCTGCCGATGTTTCGGGCCCGGGCATAGTAGCCCAGCCCCTCCCAGGCCTTGAGGATCTCCCGCTCCGGGGCCCCGGCTACCGCCTCCACATCGGGGAACCGCTCCAGCCAGCGGAGGAAACAGGCCACGCCCCGTTCCATCTGGGTCTGCTGGAGCATGATCTCGGAGATCCAGACCTGGTACGGGTCATAGGTCCCGCGCCAGGGCAGATCCCGCCGGTTCGCTCCAAACCAGGCGAGCAGTACGTCCCGGAGCGCGTCAACAGAGATGACCGATTTCATGTATGCACAGGTTCCTTCCACGTCGTTGTACCATGGCAGGAAGCGTGATATTTCCGGAAGCATGCTCCTGCTTCCCCCTGCCCGGCCCGGGAATTTTTTCTTTTCGCCCCGCCACTAATATACTATTGTACAAAGTACAATCAAAAAAATTACCCTATTCAGGCCCGGAGCCCCATGACCGACCAGAGCAGCCAGCCGGAAGTCACCATAGTCCTGCCCGCTTTCAACGAAGAGCAGAGTATCGGCGCGACCATAAGCCGCATCCGTGAGCTGCATCCGGATTTCGAAATTCTGGTGGTGGACGACGGTTCCAGCGACAACACCGCAAGCGAAGCGGAAAAGGCCGGGGCGCGGGTCTACGCCCATCCCTACAACATCGGCAATGGGGCCGCGGTCAAAAGCGGCCTGCGTCACGCCCGGGGCACATGGGTCATCATGATGGATGCCGACGGTCAGCACGCCCCGGAGGATATTGCCAGACTGCTGGAGTTCCGGGAGCAGTACGACATGGTGGTCGGCGCCCGTACCAGGCAGTCAGACACCAGCCTCCACCGGGATCTGGCCAATGCCGTGTACAATGGTTTTGCCTCCTATGTTACCAGCTTCAAGGTGGAGGATCTCACCTCGGGCTTCCGCCTGGTCCGGGCCGAAACCGCCCGTCGATTTCTCTACCTGCTGCCCAACACCTTTTCCTACCCTTCCACCATCACCCTGGCCTACCTGCGCAGCGGCAGGAACATCAAGTACGTGCCTATCGAGGCCAGGGCCCGGCAGGGCAAGAGTAAAATCAGGCTGCTGGAGGACGGCAGCCGCTTTCTCCTGATCATCACCAAGATATCGACCTTGTTCTCCCCCCTGCGTATCTTCCTGCCGGTGAGTATCGCCCTGTTTCTGACCGGTCTCGGGTATTACGCCTACACCTTCATCACCTATCACCGCTTCACCAACATGTCCATCCTCCTTTTTTCAGCCTCAGTTATCGTCTTCATGATGGGCCTGATCTCAGAACAAATCGCCCACCTCCATTACACCCGGATACGCAGGGACTGACGAACCGTTTCCATGCGCGTCCTTATAACATATACCTCATACCCCTGTTCAAAACAGGACTGGCGGGTCCGTTTCATGCACGACATGATCCATTCCCTTGCCGACCGGAAAGAGCTGCGGCTCAGCGCATGGGGGCCGCCGGGACCGCTGCCGGCCAACCTCGACTATACGGTTGCGCCCCAGCAGCAGCAATGGCTGGCCGACATGCTCGACCGAGGAGGCGTAGCCCATCTGCTGCGCTCCAAAACCCCGCAAGGGCTGGCGGCAACCGCCAAACTTGCCCTGCTGCTGCGCCAGGCATACCGGAACAACAGTGATGTCGACCTGTATCATATCAACTGGCTGCAGGGCGCTATCCTGCTCCCGGCAAACTCCAAGCCCTGCCTGATTACGGTCCTGGGCACGGACCTGAAACTGCTCAACCTGCCCGGCATGAAAACCCGGATACGACAGATCCTCAAAAAACACAAATGCATACTGGCCCCCAACGCCGCATGGATGGAGCCCATCCTCAACGAATCCTTCCGCGACCATGTCCATCGCATCCAAACCGTTGCGTTTGGTATTGACAACCGCTGGTACAGCCTGCGACGAAGGGTTGATTACACAAAGCCGCGCCGCTGGGTTTCAGTGATCCGGGTAACCCGGAAAAAATCGGCAACCTGTTTGAATGGGGCGGGAAGATCTTCCAGGGACAGGATGAGTTTCACCTCTACGGCCCCAACCAGGATGATGTCCGGTTCCCCCCCTGGGTCCATTATCACGGCCCGGCCTCACCAGAGCATCTCCTCCGGGAGGTCTATCCCGAAGCGTATGGATACATCTCGCTGAGCCAACATGACGAAGGTCGCCCCCAGGCCATTCTCGAAGCCATGGCCGCGGGCCTGCCCATCGTTGCTTCAGACATTGACGCCCACAAAAACCTGCTGGCCGAAACAGAAGGGGCGTACCTGATTGCCACCGGCAAAGACCTCGAGCAGGCTCTCGGGAAACTGGCTGAGCAGGATGCGCACCGGAAGGCCGTCCAGGCGGTCCGAAGCTTCATCCGTGAGGAACAGGGAACCTGGGATGACTGTGCCCGCCGCTACCTCAACCTGTACAAAGAGCTGCTGCATGCCGTCTGAAAACGATATTTTGATCCTGGGCGGCGGTTTTGCCGGCCAGACCCTGGCCCGCCGCCTCCTGGAGATACACAAACGGGTAACCATCCTCAGCCTGGGCCCGGCGACCATTAACCATCCGAACCTGGCGTGGCACACCGGCAGCTACGGAGACGAACAGCTCCTGCGGCATGCCATTACGCGGTGCGGGACCATTGTCCATGCCGCCTCCAGCACCACGCCCGGCGTCTCCGCCACCACACCCAAGGAGGAGATCTTCGGCAACTTCCAGCCGACCCTTAATCTGATCGAGACCCTCCAGGACTTTTCCGACCGGGCCGTGATCTATCTTTCCTCCGGCGGCACGGTATACGGCAATCCGGCCCAGGTTCCGGTGCCTGAAACCTCCCCCTGCCGTCCCATCTCGTATTACGGTTCCGGCAAACTGGCGGTTGAATCCTTTTTCCACGTCCTGAGCCACCAGTGCGGCTGTCCGGTGACCATCCTGCGGCCCTCCAACCTCTACGGTCCGGGCCAGAACCCCAAAGCGGGCTTCGGCCTGATCTTTCACCTGCTCAAACGCGCCCTGGCCGGGCAGGAAATAGAAATATGGGGTGACGGCTCAACAGTCAGGGATTACCTGTACATTCAAGATTTTGTCGAAGCATGCCTGAAGATTATTGCCGGCGGCGGCACCAATAAATCCGTCACAATATATAATATCGGATCCGGCGCCGGCCACAGCATCAACGAAGTCATTGCGACGGTTGAGGAAGTGATCAACACCAGGCTCCATAAAAAATATCTTCAGGCAAGAGCAGTCGACGTAAGCCGGATCGTGCTCGATTGCGGATTCATCCAGCAAGAAATCGGCTGGGAACCGTCCACATCCCTGAAGCAGGGAATAACCGCCACCTGGGAGTGGATGAAATCCACTTAAAACCACCGCGGCAACGGTTGAAAAACGTATCCCCGACCCCATGATTGTATCACCTCCGGGCTGACCCGGGAACTCCTCGGTGCAGAACCGCTACCTTTGCAATGCTTCAAAAAATGAGCATATCCCGGCAAAAGTTGCTGGATCCGTGAGTGTTCACCCGAGGCGGGCCGGCCGGACAATATCCGCATTTTCTACCAAAGTCAAAAATCCTGGATTCGTATAATAAGTGCACAGCCTTCACGAGGTGACAGGAGTGAAGGGATGCACGAGGAAGCTGTAAAAGACAAGACTCCGATGTATGATACTTCGCAATCAGTCACCACACTTCTTGCGGAGGTTAGCCATGGGCTACAAACACCTGAGTCTTGTCGAAAGACATTATATCCAAATTGAGAGAAAATTGGGAAAATCTT
>JAJRTB010000212.1 GCA_024278495.1 Deltaproteobacteria bacterium | reverse complement strand
GCTCAAGCCCTTTCACTGGTACCGGGACCACGTCCTGCGCGGGGCAGCGCAGCTCGACCTACCGCGTGAGTATCGGAGACAAATCGAGGCTGTTGTCTCCATCGATGATCCTGATCCGGCCCGGTCCAGGGCGGAAACAGCCATCCACGCGCCGGACTGCCGCGCATTCATTCCAGATACGAAGAAAACAATTCCGTAATTTTTTGTTCCAAACAACAAACAATGGCAGCCAGAAAAATCCTGTCCAAAAAGGCCAGAAAGAGCCTTAAAAAGAAAAAAAATCTGCGGAAAAAGGGGCGGGGCATGTCCGATTCCGTCCGGGAGCAGATGCTGCGGGACGGCTTTGCCCTGTTTCACCAAAACAATCCGGCAGCGGCCAACCAGAAACTGATCGCTCTTCTAAGCTCGCCCGGAGACAATCCGGTTCTCCTCAATCAGCTTGGCGTCCTGGCTCATATGCTGGGGCAGAGTAAAACGGGATTGCTGTTCCTGCGCCGCTCCGTCGAACTGAAGCAGACCGCGCCTCTGTACAACAACCTCGGCCTGGTCATGGAACAACTGGCCCTCTTTGACGAAGCCGTTCCCGCCTACCAGAAGGCCATCCGCCTGGATCCATCCTTTGCCCCGGCCCATTACAACCTTGGCAACGTGCTCCAGAAACAGGACCGTCTGGACGAGGCAATCGGGGCGTACCAAAAGGCCCTGAATCTGCAGCCGGATCATGCCGGCGCCCACACCAACCTGGCGGCTGCCCTGATGGAACAGGGGAATCCCGAGGCCGCGGAAAAATCCTGCCAACAGGCCCTGCGCCTCGACCCCGACAGCAGCGCGGCGGGCAAGATCTGGTGCGAGATCATGGTCCGGCTGGCAGAACCGGCCCGAATCCTTGAACTCTGCGAGGAACGGCTGGCATTTCTCTCCCGCAAGGACAAGATCCTCGGGAACATGGCTGATCTCTTTGCCGATATGGGCCACCGCAACGAAGCGCTTCTGGCCTACCGGAAAGCGCTCAAGCATACCGTCAGCGGCTTTGGAAGCATGTACCTGCGCATGGCCATGCTCAAGAAAATATCATCCACCGACCCACTGCCGGCCGAGATGGAGCAGGCCCTTGAGCGGGCGGAAAAGGTCGAGGACAAACAGCATCTCTGTTTTGCCCTGGGCAAGGCGTACGAAAACCTTGAGCAGTATGACCGGGCCTTCAATTTCATCATCCGGGGCAACCGGCTGGTCCGTGCAACCCATCCCTTCACCCTTGAAGACGAACAGAACTTTCACCTGCGCCTGAAAACCATTTTCTCCCGTGAATGGTGCGTTCGTGATCACGCGACAACCATTGACGCGGATCGCACTCCGATCTTTATTGTCGGCATGCCGCGCTCCGGCACCACCCTGGTGGAACAGATCCTGGCGGCTCACTCCCTTGTCCATGGTGCGGGAGAGCTGACCGAGCTTGACCGGCTGATCAGTTTAACGGTGAACCGGGCCGGGCTCCCTTATCCTGACGGGATTGCAGATCTCGGCCCGGACGAACTCGACAAACTGGGCAAAGCCTACCTGACGGCCCTGCGAAGAATCGCGCCAGACAGCGGGCTGGTCGTGGACAAGATGCCCCATAATTTTCTCTGGATCGGCCTGATTCGTCGTGTCCTGCCCGGCGCGACCATCATCCATTGCCGCCGCGACCCCATGGATACCTGCTGGTCCATCTATAAAAATATTTTTCAGCCCCCGCATGGATACGCCCAGGACCTGGTTGAACTGGGGCGCTATTACCGTCTCTATCAGGATCTGATGGACTACTGGCGGAATCTTTTACCGGGCAGAATCCATGAAGTGGAATACGAAAAAATGGTCCGGGAGCCGGAGGAAGAGACCCGGAAACTGCTGGACCACTGCGGTCTGCCGTGGGAGGACTCATGTCTTTCTTTTTACCGGCACAAACGCAAGGTGCAGACCAGCAGTCTGGCCCAGGTGCGCGAGCCGATATACACCAGCTCTGTCGGCAAATGGCGGCAATATGCCCGGCAACTGCAACCGCTTCGGGAGGCCTTGGAAAATCATGAGAAATGACAGCGGCATGACCCCAAAAAACAAGCTGCTGCGCATCTACCGTCTCTTTGACGAGTGGGCCGGGGAGTACAACTTTGCCTGCGGGGAAGGATGCGCCACCTGCTGTACCAGAAGCGTGACCATGACCAGCCTGGAGGGCGAGGTGATCAGGGACTATATAAACGGCAGGCCGGAGCTGCTCGCCCGGCTGCATAACCTGCCCGTTGACGCGCCGACTCCGATTCTCACCACCAACGGCTTTGCCGCGGCCTGTTTCCGGGAGGAAGAGATTGCGAACGGGAGCACAACCTGGGATATGCGTCCCTGCGTCTTTCTCGACCACAACCGCTGTCCGATCTACCCGGTCCGTTCCTTCATGTGCCGGAGCTTCGGCTCACAGGTCAGGTGCCGCGAAGACACCGCCGCCGTTGTCTCGCCGCTCTACCTGACCCTGACCACGGTCATCATGCAGTGCATCGAACATCTTGATCAGGGCAACCCCTGGGGCAACATGCTGAGCATCCTGCACTGTCAGAGCTTAACCGGCCCGCAGACCGACCTGCTCACAAAACAGTTGCCCCGGGCCGAACCGATCCCCGGTTTTTTTATTCCACCCGGGGAGGCGGACCGGTTGAGCGATCAGATCCGAACCCTGATGGGCCTGCTCTAAGACCTGGATCCGTGGTGATGGAAAACTCCAGCCCCACGAACCGATCACTGACGGCCGCGGCGCGGCTGAACGCTCACGGATCCGGGGAAGAATAAAAACTCAGGGCAGGCTCAGGCGAGGGACTGACCGAGTCCGGCCCCTCGCAGGGTGGCTTCGTCCGGGCCTCGACCGGCGCAGCAATCTGCCAGTTTGCCGTTGACGGCAACCGCGGGCACGGATCGCACCCCCAGTTCCCGGGCCCTGGTCACACCCTCTACATCATGCATGTCGACCACCGTGACCTCGCAGGACGGACAGGCCAGGCTGTTGACCATCTCCACCGTGTCCCGGCACAGGGGACAGCCGGCGCTGAATACTTCTATGGTTCGCTTTGTCATGTCACACACCTCATTGTTTTT
>JAJRTB010000211.1 GCA_024278495.1 Deltaproteobacteria bacterium | reverse complement strand
GAATCACTGGCGCGTAATATCGGGAAATTTATTGCCTACCAGCTTGGCAAAAAACACATGCTGCTTCCCCGCGGCTGGGCAAGGAAAATAAGCATGAACAGGAGCTGGTGGCCCTGATCCGGGCGGGTACAGCAATAATTCAGCGCATTGCAGCGCTGATCCGCAGGATTCGCGGCCTTGTACCCCATCATGGGACTGGTAACCGTGTGTTCTCTTGACCCAGACCTGCAACCGTTCACGGACGCCGCAAATTTGCGTGAAGATGCGGCGCCCGTGAGCGGTTACGCGGCTTTTAGCGAATCCGACAAAAAATAGAGTCGATAGTTTCTGAAAATGGCAGTAAGATATTCAAGAACCCAGACGAAACCAAATAATTTCCTGGATCCGCGCCCGCCAGAGCTCTGATCCCAGAGTATACCCTCTGAAGGAGCCCGGCCAAGCTGGTAAAGCGTAAGCGGTTTTATACACTTTTTCATTTTCCCCTGTGATTGGTTACGGAAAAGCAGGATTCACCCAGACCAGGCAGACCACATGAATTCGCAAGAAAACATTGACATCTCAATTGTTATCCCGCTGTTTAACGAGGAGGATAATGTTCCGGAATTGTGCGGTGAACTGGTTGAAGTGTGCCGGTTGCTGAACAGATCATATGAACTGATCTTTGTTGATGACGGCTCCTCCGACAAGACCCTCCAGCGTCTGCTCGAAGTACAGCAAACAAATCCCACCATTTCCGTCATCAGCTTTCGCCGCAACTTTGGCCAAACCGCGGCCATGTCAGCGGGGTTTGACCATGCCTGCGGCAAAATCATCGTAACCATGGACGGTGACCTGCAAAACGACCCCCATGATATCCCTCGACTTCTGGATAAAATCGAGGAAGGGTTCGACGTGGTTACGGGATGGCGTTATGATCGCAAGGATGCATTTCTCAACCGACGCCTTCCTTCTATAATCGCCAACAAGATCATCGCCATGACCACCGGCGTCAAAATTCACGATTACGGCTGCACCCTCAAGGCTTTCAGAAAGGAAGTCGTCAAGAACATTCGCCTCTACGGTGAAATGCACCGCTACATTCCGGCTATTGCAAGCGGCATGGGCACATCCATTGCCGAAATCAAGGTCAACCATCGGCCCAGAAAATTCGGCACCACAAAGTATGGCATATCGAGAACCTTTCGGGTCATCCTTGATCTCATGACTGTCAAGTTCCTGCTCAGCTACTCCACCCGTCCCATCCATGTTTTCGGTCAACTTGGTCTGTTTTCAGGCGGCGCGGGTTTTCTGATCGCGCTGGTCATGACAATCCAGAGACAGTTTTTCGGCAAGCCCATGGGTGATCGTCCTCTCCTGCTGCTGGCCGTCCTCCTGATGTTTATAGGTATCCAGTTCATAACCATGGGACTGCTGGCGGAACTCCAGGCGCGAACGTACCATGAAGCCCAGGACAAACCCATTTACTTTGTAAAGAAAATATACGGCCCCAAAGCCGGAAACGCATAATCCCCACTGTTTCCCGGCCGGATCAAAAAAAAATCCACCAGGCGCTGTTTTGACCGGCCGGGCAGAATGCCGCTAAAAAAATTGCAATATGTCTTTCAGAAAAACAACTATTTTTCGCCACAAAGCCTGATTACGCTCCTGTTAAACATGTCGTTACTTCCTGAAATCCCCGCCAAAAGACCTTTCGATGATCTTCATTGACGGGCATGTCCATGTCTGGCCGACATATGACCTGAAGCTGTTTTTCGAAGCAGCCTTCACTAATTTCAATGCCGTCGCGACCCCTTTGCGCGCTGCTTCTTCGTCTCTGTATGTCCTTATGGTGGCTGAATTACCCGGTCTTGAAATGTTTTGTACACTTACCGAGAATCTCAAGAAACAGGAACAGGCCGGGACAGGACCCGCCCTTCTCAGGACACAGCCCGGGCAGGGGATTCTCCTGTCTCACAAAAATTTTTCCAGCCCTATGCTGCTGGTGCCGGGAAAACAGCTTGTCACATCGGAACTCCTGGAAGTATTATCTTTCATGTCTGTCCGGACGATCTCGCCGGGCTTGACGCTTCCGGAAACTGTCAATGCAGTTCTCAGCGCCAAAGGCATAGCGGTTCTCCCGTGGGGCGCGGGAAAATGGCTGGGCAAACGCGGCTCAATCATGAAGCGTTATCTGGCAGTGTCCGGCACGGGAAAAAGAAGGGGGGTGCTGCTGGGTGACAATGGCAACCGCCCCTGGTTCTGGCCGAAATCGGGCATATACCGATTTGCCCGCCTGGCAGGGACATCAGTTCTGCCGGGCACGGATACACTGGAACTGAAGCACGATTTTCAACGTGTTGGCAGTTTCGGGGCCTGGCTGGATGTGAACGCGGACCGGCAGGATCCCCTGGGGCAACTCAGGCGGCTTCTCTCGTCAGAAAGCAGCAGGATGGTTCCTTACGGCAAACCAATGGGTACGGTAAACTTTGTCAGATCGCAACTGTCCCTGCGCAGAAAAAAAGGGGAGCTTGCAAAGAGATGACATCGCAAAAAACCGCGAACCGGACGGATCAGCGTCGCAACGAGTTAAATGACCGCCGTGTCCGGCAGGTGTTGACAAGTTTTTGCAAACGCATCAATAATTGAGGCCTTCTCCTGTCACGGATTCAGCAACAATTACATTTTTCGTTCGAGATAAGCGGGCATCGCGAGACTCTGAAAGGCCATGAACAGGAAACTACCATCACCCGGACAAACAGCGGAGTATGATGTCATTGTGATCGGCGCCGGTATTCACGGGGCAGTCGTGGCCAGCCGGACCGCGGCCGCGGGTTTGCGTACCGTACTTATAGAAAAGGATGATTTCGGCGCAGCCTGTTCCGCCAACAGCCTTAAAATCATCCATGGGGGCCTGCGTTACCTTCAGCATCTTGACTTCAAACGAATGCGTGCCTCCATTGCCTGCCGCCGGGAGTATTTACGTTTTGCTCCGCACCTTGTCCGCCCCCTGCCGTGCCTGATGCCCACGTATGGTCACGGTTTGAAGGGCAGAGAAATAATGAGCATGGCACTGTTGGTCAACGATCTCATCAGTTTTGACCGGAACCGTGGTGTACAGGAAGAACGTACATTGCCGAGGGGATTCAGGATCACCACTGCAGAATGTCTCAGCAAGGTACCGGGTATTACACGCCATGGTCTTGTGGGCGGGGTTGTCTGGCATGACGCCCTGGCGGAAAATACAGAGCGACTGGTTCT
>JAJRTB010000210.1 GCA_024278495.1 Deltaproteobacteria bacterium | reverse complement strand
CCGTGATCCTGTCTGTGGCTGATCAGCCGCCCCTGCGGATTGAATGCGGCAGCACCGGCCAGCTCCGACTCCCCGGTGTCCGGGGCCGGCGAAAAATCCGTTCCCTGCACCCGGGATACACCTTTGACCAGTTCATGGTCGGCCAGTCAAATATTCTGGCCCGCTCCGCCTGCCATGCCATTGCCAGGGGTGACCGCACCTTTGGCAACTGTCTCTTTATCAACAGCTCCACCGGTCTGGGCAAGAGTCATCTGACCCAGGCAGTGGTCCACGATGTCCTGAACCGGGCGCCCGCGGCCAGGCTCCATTATCTCACCGCCCAGCAGTTTTCCGCCGAGATGGTCAGGGGAATCCGCTCCAGAACCATGGAACAGTTTTCCAGAAAATTCATCCACGACTGCGACCTGCTGCTGGTGGAGGATATCCACACCCTGGTCGGCAGGAGCAAGACCCAGGAAGAACTGAATACCATCCTTGACTACCTGATCAAATCGGGCAAACGGGTCATCCTCACCGCGGCGGTATCACCCGCGGCCCTGGACGGAATTGACGAAGATTTCAAATCCCGGATGACCTCGGGCCTGGTCACCCGGATCAACGCCCCGGATCTCGAGACCCGGATCAACATCATCCGCCACAAGGCCCGGCTCAACAAGCTTGAACTGGACGATTCCCTGGTGGAGCTTATCGCCCGCCACCTGAACGGAGACGTGCGCAAGATGGAAAGCGCCGTCATCGGTATCCGGGCCAAATCAACCCTGCTGGACATGAAGCCGGACACGGCCCTGGTCAAGTCTGTTCTCTGCGACCTGGTCAACGCCCCGGAAAAGCTGAACGGCGAGGCCATCCGGGATTTCATCGCCGACCAGTTCAAGGTCAGCGTCGAAGCGCTGAAATCCAGATCCCGCAAGCGCAGCATCACCTTCCCCCGCCAGGTGGGCATGTACCTGACCCGAAAACATACCAGGGAATCTCTTGCAGATATCGGTCGCCTCTACAACCGGGACCACTCAACCGTCCTGCACGCGATCAAGACCATCAATCGTGATCTCACCCGGGACACATCGGTCAGCGAGCAGCTTGGCATCCTCTGCGACAAGCTTCTGGACCGGTGAGGCTCATCCAGGCAGTGTCCCTTGGATCCGTGACTGCAGAAGGCTGTAAAATCCTGTAGCGTGACAGCACGGCAGGGCGCAGGAAGAGATCAATTCCGGCCCAGCCGGTTTCCGCTCCCCCATCGCCCTCGTCTTGCCCTCGGCATCATTTTATACATTTGATGGGCCCGGCTCAGAAATAGACGCCCTTTACCTCCGGGCTTCCGTCGTCTTTGACGCCGGCCAGGATACGGTCCGCGACCTTGCGGGCCTCCCTGGTCATATCGTTGATGCCGATCCCGTGCCAGCCAAAACCGCAGATATGCAGATCCGGGTGCGTGTCGCGCAATCCCTTCATCCAGGACAGCAGGGCAGGATACCCTTCTTCCAGCTGGGGGATTCCGGCCCGGGGCCGCAGGACCCGGGCAAAAACAGGTTTTTCAGGCAGGTCGAGCAGCCCGCGCAGGTCGGCGAGGATCTGTTCTATCAACTCGTTATCGTCCAGCTCCAACCGCTCCGGGTGGCGGCGGCCGCCGACCAGGGCCTCAAGCAGGACATGACCCAGCGGGACCCGGCCCGGGAACATGTGAGAGGAAAACAGGGCGCCCAGGGCGAAACGATTCTCCTGCTCCGGCGCCAGGTAGCCGAAACCGAACGGGACCTGCGCCGCTGTGGTGTACCCGAGCGCCACCGTGACGATCCGGGCTTCCGGAACAGAAGACACAGGCGGCTCCAGACCGGGAATCCGTCCCAGAAAATCGAGCGCGGTGTTTATCGGCAAAGCCAGAACCAGGCGCCGGCAACGGATATTGTGTTGACCGGTGCGCACTTCCCAGCCGTTCTCCGCCGGCCTGACCGCGATCACCTCGGTCCGGTAAAAAAGTTCCTCGTTCAGCCTGAGCCCGGCAGCAAGCCCCTGGGGAAGCCGGGCCATGCCGGTCTTGAAGCTGGTCATGGCGGGCAGGGCCGGTTTTGCGCCATCACCACTCTTTTTCATCTGCCTCCGCCTGTGCAGAAGGCCCCGGATAACTGAACCGTGTTCCTGTTCAATTTTTCTGACCCCGGGCATGACCGCGTCGATCTTCAGCCGGGCAATGTCACCGGCATAGGTACCGGTAAAAACCGCGTCGGCAAAGGGAACAAGGGCCGGGCCGAAGCGGCGCTCCACCCAGGCGGCCACATCCGGTTCTCCGGCCAACGGTTTTTTCCAGAAATCGGCCAGAACCCGCAACTTGGCGCTTAAGGGCACCAGGTTTGACGCCAGGATCTTGCCGGGATTCTGCGGTATACAGTTCAGGCGACCGTTCAGGCAGATATAGCGGACAAACCTGTCCAGCGGCGCCTTTTCCACCTCATCGACCAGACCGGCCAGCTCAATCAGCCGGCGGCTCTC
Organism: Deltaproteobacteria bacterium; assembly: GCA_024278495.1. Lineage (GTDB taxonomy): Bacteria > Desulfobacterota > Desulfobulbia > Desulfobulbales > Desulfobulbaceae > UBA10518. The sequence goes on along the minus strand of JAJRTB010000210.1, from coordinate 665 downwards.
GGCGCAATTGTCCAGGAAACCGTGCGCCCCGGCCTCGGCAAGATACCCTTCCTCACTGTGACTGAGGATGGCGCCGCCTGGCCGGTCACTCTTTTCCAGGACCAGCAGGGAGAGGTCGGGATCCGCGTTCCGCAGAAACCGGGCAACAGCAAGGCCGGAGAGACCGGCCCCGACAACAAGGACGTCTATATCTCGTATCTTCATCTACAACCAAACGTAATCATCAGGAAAACAGATAGTTATCTTGAGCAAGATCATCTTGACAGGCCAAAGATCATGCTTACCATAAAGCCCGAACATAGAAAGAGGATACCCAAATTCATCATACGTAACCAGAAAAAAAGAGGATCAGCACATGGCAGAACAGACAATTACCCGCGAGTTTCAGGCCCAGTCCCGCCGGGTCCTGGATATCGTTATCAACTCTCTCTACACGGAAAAGGATATTTTTGTCCGGGAGCTGATTTCAAACGCGGCTGACGCCCTGGAAAAATTCCGCCACCGCAACCTGGTGGAAAAAGTCGAGTTCGATGCCCATGTCCCCCTGGAGATCACCATTGACTGTGACGACAAGAACCACGTACTGACCATCACCGACACCGGTATCGGCATGACCCTGGAGGAGCTGGAAACCAACCTGGGCACCATTGCCCATTCCGGATCGG
>JAJRTB010000209.1 GCA_024278495.1 Deltaproteobacteria bacterium | reverse complement strand
GTCGCGACATTCCTCGTCGTTATAGGCGATCCGGATACCCTTGCCGCCGCCGCCGGCGGATGCCTTGAGCATGACCGGATAACCGACCGCCCTGGCCGCTTCCACGGCATGGTCTTTATCGCGGATAATGTCGTCGCAGCCTGGAATGGTGTTTACCCCGGCCTCGGCCGCGATCCGTTTCGAGGTGATCTTGTCGCCCATGGCGGTGATCGCCTCGGCGGGCGGCCCGACAAAGGTGATTCCTTCGCGCTCGAGCAGGGCTCTGAACCCGGGGTTCTACGACAGAAAACCGTAGCCGGGGTGTACGGCCCGGGCCCCGGTCTCGCGACAGGCGGCCACGATCCGTTCCATGTCAAGATAGCTTTCCCGGGCCGGCGCCGGACCGATATGGACCCGTTCGTCCGCCATGCGCACATGCAGGGCCCGCTGGTCGGCGTCGGAGTAGACCGCGACCGTGGCAATACCCATGGCCCGGGCCGTCCTGATGACCCGGCAGGCGATCTCGCCCCGGTTGGCTATAAGCAGTGTCGTAAACATATTGTAAAAACCCTATAACGGAATGTTCCCGTGCTTGCGCCACGGGTTTTCCAGTTTCTTGTCCTTGAGCATGGCCAGGGAGCGGCAGATGCGTTTGCGGGTGTGGCTCGGCATGATCACGTCGTCTATGAAACCCCGGCTGCCCGCGACAAAGGGGTTGGCAAAGCGTTCAGCATACTCCCTGGTGCGCTTCCGCAGGCTGTCCGGATCACCGGCATCCTTGCGGAAGATGATCTCGACCGCGCCCTTGGGGCCCATGACCGCGATCTCGGCCGTGGGCCAGGCCAGGTTGACGTCGCCGCGCAGATGCTTGGAGGACATGACGTCATAGGCGCCGCCGTAGGCCTTGCGGGTAATGATCGTTATCTTGGGCACCGTGGCCTCGGCAAAGGCGTAGAGCAGCTTGGCGCCGTGCTTGATGATGCCCCCGTATTCCTGGGCCGTGCCGGGCAGAAAACCGGGCACGTCGACAAAGGTGATGATCGGGATGTTGAAGGCGTCACAGAACCGGACAAAACGCGCTGCCTTGCGCGACGAGGCTATATCCAGGCAGCCGGCCAGGACCATGGGCTGGTTGGCGACAATGCCGACGGTTGCGCCCTGCATCCGGGCCAGGCCGATGACGATGTTGGCTGCGTATTCGGGTTGCAGCTCAAAGAAGTCGCCCTCGTCCACCACCTTGTAGATAAGCTCCTTCATGTCGTAGGGGATGTTGGGCTCGGTCGGAATCAGGGTGTCGAGGGATTTTTCCCGCCGGTCGGCCGGATCGTTGCAGGGCCAGGTCGGCGGCTTTTCCCGGTTGTTGGAGGGCAGGAAGTTGATGAAGCGGCGCAGCATGAGCAGGCCTTCCACCCCGTTGTCAAAGACCAGGTCGGCCACGCCTGACTTGCGGGAATGGGTAAGCGCCCCTCCCAGATCCTCGGCCGTCACCTCTTCGTGGGTCACGGTCCTGACCACGTCAGGACCGGTGACAAACATGTAGGAGCTGTCCTTGACCATGAAGATAAAATCGGTCATGGCCGGGGAGTAGACCGCGCCGCCCGCGCAGGGGCCCATGATCATCGAGATCTGGGGAATCACCCCCGAGGCCAGGACGTTTCGCTGAAACACGTCCGCGTACCCGGCCAGGGCGTCGACGCCTTCCTGGATCCGGGCTCCGCCCGAGTCGTTCAGGCCGACCACCGGCGCCCCCACCTTCATGGCGTGGTCCATGATCTTGCATATCTTTTCGGCATGGGCCATGGACAGGGAACCGCCGAACACGGTGAAGTCCTGGCTGAAGACAAAGACCAGCCGGCCGCAGACCGTGCCGTAGCCGGTGACGACCCCGTCGCCCGGGATCTTCCGGCTGTCCATGCCAAAGTCAACGCACCGGTGTTCGACAAACATATCCCACTCTTCAAAACTGCCCGCATCCAGGAACAGCTCGATCCGTTCCCGGGCGGTCAGCTTGCCCTTGGCATGCTGCTTGTCAATGCGCGTCTGGCCGCCGCCCAGCCGGGCCGCCGCTCGTTTTTCATCAAGTTTTTGAATGATATCCTGCTGCATGCTTATTCCTCGTAACCAATCCCCGGGTGAAGTGCGGAAATGTATAAAACTGCTACCTTGTCAGCGGTCACAGGGCGTCTCCTTCTGGCAGATTTCCGTCAGCACGCCGTGGGTTGATCTGGGGTGCAGAAAGGCGATGCGCTTGTTGTCCGCTCCGGCAACCGGGCTCGCGTTGATCAGTCTGCAGCCCTGCTCATCGGCCCGGGCCAGATCGCCTTCGATATCATCGCTCTCGTAGCCGATATGGTGCATGCCTTCGCCGTTGCGCTCCAGGAATTTGGCAATGGGACTGTCCGGGCCGGTGGGCTCAAGCAGTTCGATATGGGTTTCGCCCAGAGAAAAAAAGGCGGTCCGCACCTGCTGGGAGGCAACCTCTTCAATCCGCTCGCAGCGCAACCCCAGTACCTGTTCGTAAAAGATCCGGGCCCCGTCAATGGAGCGCACGGCAAAGCCGAGATGGTCTATTTTTTTTATCATATCTTCTTTCTTGTTGTACACGGAGTTAACGGTATTCTCCAAAAACTTTTCGCAGCACGCTGCATATTTCGCCGAGCGAACAGTAGCCGCGCACCGCCGCCAGGACCGGTTCCATCAGGTCCGCGTCGGTCCGGGCGGCCTGTTCAAGACGCGCCAGGGCCTCTTCAGCCGCTTGCGCGTTCCGGCCGGCCCTGACTTCGGCCAGCCGCCTGACCTGCTCTTCCTCGACCGAGGGGTCCACCCGCAGGAGCGGGATCGGGCCTTCCTCCTCCACCTGGAATTCGTTGACCCCGACAATGATCTGTTCGCCGCGCTCAATGGCCTGCTGGTACTCGTAGGCGCTGTTCTCGATCTGGGCCTGGATAAAACCGTTCTCGATGCAGGCCACCACGCCGCCGGCCTCGTCGATCCTGTTGATCAGTTCAAGCGCGTCCGCTTCAATCTCGTCGGTGAGTTGCTCGATATAATAGGATCCGGCCAGAGGGTCAACAGTATCAGCCACCCCGGACTCATGGGCGATGACCTGCTGGGTCCTGAGCGCCGTGCGTACCGACTCCTCGGTGGGCAGCCCCAGGGCCTCGTCCCGGGAGTTGGTGTGCAGGGACTGGGTACCGCCCAGGACAGCGGCCAGGGCCTGGATGGTGACCCGGACGATGTTGTTGTCGACCTGCTGGGCGGTCAGGGTGCTGCCGCCGGTCTGGGTGTGGAAGCGCATCATCATGGAGGCGGGGTTCTGCGCCTGGAAACGGTTTTTCATGATCCGGGCCCAGAGGCGCCGGGCTGCCCGGAACTTGGCCACCTCCTCCAGCAGGTTGGACGATGCGTTGAAGAAAAAGGCCAGGCGCCGGGCAAAGACCTCCAGCTCCAGGCCCGCTGCAAGCGCTGTTTCCACGTAGGTGATGCCGTTGGCCAGGGTAAAGGCGACCTCCTGGGTGGCGGTGGAGCCTGCCTCGCGGATATGGTAGCCGGAGATGGAGATGGTGTTGAATTTTGGCGCGTTTTTCGCGCACCAGCGGAAGATGTCGGTTATGAGCCGCAGGCTGGGACGGGGCGGAAAGATGTAGGTGCCCCGGGCCACGTACTCCTTGAGGATGTCGTTCTGGATGGTGCCCCGCAGCCTGTCCGGACCGACGCCCTGTTTTTCCGCCACCACGATGTACATGGCCAGCAGGATCATGGCCGGGGAGTTGATGGTCATGGAGGTGGAGATGGCGTCCAGCGGAATCCGGTCAAAGAGGATCTCCATGTCCGCCAGGGTGTCGATGGCCACGCCGACCTTCCCCACCTCGCCCAGGCTCATGGGGTCGTCAGAGTCATAGCCGATCTGGGTGGGCAGGTCAAAGGCGACGGACAGGCCGGTCTGGCCCTGGTCCAGCAGGTAGCGGAAGCGTTTGTTGGATTCGGCCGCGGTGGAAAAACCGGCGTACTGGCGCATGGTCCACAGCCTGCCCCGGTACATGGTGGGCTGCACGCCCCGGGTGTAGGGAAACCGGCCCGGAAACCCGAGATTCTCCACGTAGGCGTCGTCTATTTCCCCGGGCAGGGCCAGTCCGGGCACCTCGGCGCCGCCGTGCCTGGTAAATTTTTCCCTGCGTTCTGGAAACCGGGCCAGGCTCCTGGCCAGCTCGTCCTCCTGCCATTTTTTGAATTCCGGGTGATCGTGACTCATATCTCTGTTCCCGTTTTGAACCGTGCAAGTAACTGTTCAGCCGCCAGGCGCGGGTCTGGCGCATGCTCCACCTGTTCGGCCAGCTCAGTCAGCCGGGGCCGCAGCATTTCCAGGGCCCAGTCCACGGTTTCCAGGGCGTGGGCGTTGCGGCGCCGGGCCGCCAGGGTCCCGTCTTTGCGGCAGCGCTCCGCCAGCAGGGTAATTCGTTCAAGCAGCGTTGCCACGCCTTTGTTTTCCCCGGCCGTGGTTTCCAGCAGCCGCAGGTCCCGCTCGGCCGCGTCCGTGAACACGGTTGCCAGGTCCAGAAGCAGCTTGTCGGCGCCGGGCAGGTCCGCCTTGTTCACCACCAGCAGGTCAGCCACTTCCAGGATGCCGGCTTTCATGGCCTGGATATCGTCGCCGAACCCCGGGGCCAGAACCATCAGGGTCAGGTCGGCCAACCGGATAATATCCATCTCGGACTGACCGATGCCTACGGTTTCGATGAGGATGATCTCACACCCCCCGGCGGCCAGGATACGCATCGCTGCCCCGGCCGCGGCGCAGATGCCGCCAAGTCTGCCCCGGGTGGCCATGGAGCGGACCACCACGTCCGGGTCCAGGGCGTGGTTCATCATCCGGATCCGGTCTCCCAGCAGGGCGCCGCCTGTGACCGGTGAGGAGGGGTCGATACCGATGATCCCCACCCGTTTTTCCGCCCGGCGCAGCCGCCGGGTCAGGGCGCCGGTCAGGGTTGATTTGCCCGCGCCCGGCGGACCGGTGATGCCGAGCACCAGGGCCTGATCAAACCGCGTCCGGTCCAGTCCCTCAAGCAGGGTCGCCGCCTCCGGGGCGTTATCCTCCACCAGGGAGACGGCCCGGCCGATGGCCCG
>JAJRTB010000208.1 GCA_024278495.1 Deltaproteobacteria bacterium | reverse complement strand
GGTCGAGGAGTCGATACTATCCTGATGCTGGCTGATGATCCGGGGCCGGCGCTCAACTTTCCGGCGGACAGTGATGAGGTAGCCCAACTGGTCCCGGACGGATATGGCGTGGAGAAAATATACCTTTCCGATATGACCACTGCAGCGGCCCGGCAGGAACTTTTTGCCGTGCTCGGTCAGGGGGCGCTGCTGATGAACTATATCGGCCACGGCGGCCTGGACCGGTTGGCTGATGAGGCACTTGTTACCAATAGCGATGCGGAAAGCATGCGCAGCGATTTCGTCCAGCCGGTGTTGACCGCCATGACCTGTATGGCCGGGTACTTTGCCATCCCCGGCTATGAATCACTGGGCGTCAGGCTTGTGCGCAGCCCCGACGCCGGGGTTATCGCTGCCTGGGCGCCCTCGGGCCTGTCGTACAACCGCTCGGCCCAGGTACTGAACAAGGGATTTTTCCGGGCCGTCTTTACCGCAGACAGTCCTGTTCTTGGGGACGTGGTCATACAGGCGGTCAATGCATACCGCCGCAGCGGCCATCCGGCTTTCCTGCCGGCCATCTACAATGTTCTGGGCGATCCGGGCCTGCGGATGTGGTAAGGACGATGATCTACGGTAAGAGTGAGAACACGGTCACCCGCCGGATCGCCGATGAAACCATTCTGGTTCCGCTCAAGGGAAAATGTGCGGAAATGCGGCGTATCTTTGCGCTCAATCCGGTCGCGGCCCATATCTGGCAGGAGATTGACGGTTGCAGATCAACCGGGGAGCTGCGCCGCAGCATTGCAGCCTCCTTTGATGTTGATGAAAACAAGGCGGCAGAAGACTTGCAGGAATTTCTGGGCCAGTTGCTGGAAAACGATTTGATCACCAGGGTAGACCGACCGTAACCGTGGAATGCGCCCAACCCGTTTACGCGGACAGCAGCAACTATATTCGTTTTTTCGGTGAGAAGGCCGCCCGCAGGCGTATTCCCCTGTCAGGCACTTTGGAGTTGACCCGGCGTTGCAATCTGCGTTGCGTTCATTGCTATCTGGGCGGATCGGTGCAAGACCATGCAGCGGCCGATTGCGAGTTGCGCACCGATGAGGTCCTGGCCCTGCTCGACGAGATAACTGCGGCCGGTTGTCTCAATCTTCTTGTGACCGGCGGTGAACCGCTTCTCCGGCAGGACTTTCCGGTAATTTACCGGTACGCGAAAAAGAAGGGGCTCCTGGTCACGGTTTTTACCAACGCGACCCTGGTTACTCCGGCACTTGCCGATCTTTTTGCCGAGTTGCCGCCGCGCCTGGTTGAAATAAGTGTTTACGGGGCCACTGCCGGGACCTGTGAGAAGGTTACCGGAGTGCGGGGTTCCTATTCCCTCTGCCGGAAGGGGATTGATACTCTCCTTGACAGAGGGGTGCATATTGGCTTGAAAACGATGCTGTTGACCCTGAACCGGCATGAACTCTCCGACCTGCGGGTACTGGCCGGGGATCTGAATGTTACCTTCCGTTTCGATGCGGCGGTCTCGCCGTGTCTGGACGGCGAGACCGCCCCGCTGCAGTACCGGGTTCCCGCCCGGGACGCTGTAGATGACGAGTTCTCTGATCCGGACAGGATCCAAAGTTATACACAGTTTTTGCAGGAGTTCGTTCCGGATCACGGTGGAGACCATCTGTACCGCTGCGGGGCTGGAATGACGAGTTTCCACATAGATCCCTTCGGACGGATGCAGCCCTGCCTGATGACCTCGACCCCGTCGCTCTCCCTTCGGGAGAATGATTTCATGACGGGCTGGCAGGAGGTGCTGCCCCGGATCAGAGAACAACGGTTTCAGGGCGAGCATTCCTGTCGTCGATGTGATACCATGCTTTTGTGCGGCTACTGTCCGCCCTTTGCCAGGCTTGAAACGGGATCGGAGGCCGGATGCTCTGCGTATCTCTGTGAACTGGGCCGTTACCGGAGCCGAAAGATTGCGCAACTCAGCTGACGGAAAAGGAGTATCGTGAATGAGAAAGAAAACGCCCCTTGAAAAAAACAACCGGGACCAGAAGCAAAAGTATGAGAAACCCCTCCTCGTTCCTATTGAACTGGCCTCGGAAGAGGTCATGGTCCTGGGCTGTAAACTGACAAACGGCGGTTTTGCGTTTAACCATCCCGTCTGCACTGCTACCACTCCCTGCTCCGCCGCCGGCTCCTGACCGGTTTCTCCCACCCTGTCTGTTCCTGGCTCCGGCATGATAGAGCTTGTAAACCTGAACGTGGGCGGGATCTCCCTGGTCAAGACCGGCGACCTGGTTTTCCGGGAAATCGATCCCCTGTATAACTCTTTCCTCAATCTTGCCGTTCCGGCCGATCCGGATTTCAGGGTGAATATCCTGCCAAGGCTGGATGCTGACCGCCCTTTACAGGGCACCAGGGTCTTTGCCGCAGCCGACGTCTACGAAGTATTCCAGCGGGAAGGGGGCGGCCGACTGGCATGGAAACACCCGAAATGGCCCAGGGAGTATCTGGTCCAGGTGGAGACGAATCAGGATTGCCGCAGCATGGTCATGCACTGCCACGAGGATCTTGTCCTGGAGCGGGCGGATCGGACGATCCTTGCCAATCCCCTGCGTTATCCGGTGGACCAGCTGTTGCTCATGCTCATTCTTGCCCGCAGGCAAGGAGCCGTCATACACAGCGCCGGGATAAATTTCTTTGACCGGACCTGCCTGTTCCCCGGCATTTCCGGGGCGGGAAAGAGCACCATCTCCCGTTTGTGCGCCGGGAAGAGGGACATGGAGATTTTGAGTGACGACCGGATTATTGTCAAACAGGACGACGACGGCTTTCGTGCCTACGGCACTCCCTGGTCCGGCGAGGCCGGGATTGCCGTCAACCGGTCCGCCCCCCTTGCCGCTGTTTTTTTTCTCAAGAAAGGGGAAGAGAACAGGATAACAAAACTCAGCCCTGCTGAGGCGCTCAAGCTCCTTCTGCCCACGGTTTCCATTCCCTGGTTTGATCCGGCGGGAAGGGACGGCGTGCTCAATTTTTGCGACAGACTCCTCTCCGCTACGCCGCTTTACAAACTCTCCTTTACCACGGACGGAACAGTAGCAGATTTTTTGGCGGAGTTCATGATCAAGGCCCCGTGACGGGTAGACAGCTTCTCCCCCTACATCTTTTCGGGCTGGCCGGTGCAGGAGAGGACGTTTTCCCACATGCGGCCGGTGGGGTCTATTTTTTTTCGTTTTTTGACCACCATGGGGATGGGGACGTGGGTAAACTGGTTGTTCGAGTGGCCGATCAGCATGTTGGTCCGGCCGGTCATGCCCGCGTGCACGGCATTGTAGCCGAGCAGGAGGCAGAAGGCCGAGTCATAGGCATTGGCCGGCATGGAGCGGATGGTGTAGCTCGGGTCAATATACTTGAGGGTGATGTCGATCTCCTCGGTCCTGAAAAAATCCCTGATTTTGTCACGCAGGAAGAGGCCTATGTCGCCGAAACGGAGATTTCCCGAGGCGTCCGTACCCAGGTCGGCGGAAACCATGTCCTGGCCCGCGCCTTCTCCAACCACGATGACGGCGTATTTTCTTCTGGTTATTCGTTTTTTCAGGCTGCGGAGGAATCCGTCCAGGGTAAAAGGCACCTCCGGTACCAGGCAGAAGTTTACCACATTGTTGGCCAGTGCGGCCGAGGCGGCAATAAAACCTGATTCCCGGCCCATCAGCTTGACCAGGCCGATACCGTTACGGGCGCCGGTGGCTTCGATATAGGCGGTATACGTCGAGGTGCTGGAGGCCTCCACCGCCGTGATATACCCAAACGACATGTCAATGTAGGCGATGTCGTTATCAATGGTCTTGGGGACTCCGATAATATTGATGTTCAAGCCACGGCGGCTGATCTCGTCATGGATGGCCATGAGACCGCGCATGGTGCCGTCACCTCCGATCCCGTACAGGGTGGAGATGTGCATCTGTTCAAGGGTGTCGACCATGGCGCGGACGTCCTGGGGACCTCTGGATGAGCCGAGAATGGTGCCGCCGGAGGTGTGGATCTCCTTGACAACCTGGGGCGTGAGTGCGATGGGCGCGTGGCCGTGCCTGGGAGCAAGTCCTTCAAAACCGTAACGGAAACCCCAGATGGTTCGTACGCCGTAATGATGGTACAGGCTCATGACAATGGCCCGAATCACGTCATTGATACCGGGACAGAGTCCGCCGCAGGTGACGATGGCGCAGTTTGCGCGGGCCGGATCAAAATAAATATGCCGTCTGGGGCCGGCCATCTCAAAGCAGGGGATCTCCCCGCAGGTTTCAATGTACGGGGTCAGGTCTTTCAGGTTTGCTGAAAAGGCTATCCTGTCATGTTTGTCATCGATAAAAACAGACTGGTGCATGGGAGTCTGAACGGCGCAGTCTCACAGACGTTCAACCTGCAGGTCTCCACTGTTCATGTCAGGTCCTGAATTTCCACCTCTAAAGGGTCAACATGCCAGATAAATTTGCAATATTCTTCTATGGCACGATCAGATGAAAAATATCCCATCCGGGCGGTGTTGATAATGGCCATCTCCGCCCACCTGTCTTGAGTACGCCATGCCTGTTCAACCCTGGCCTGGCAGTCCAGGTATGAAGCATAATCGGCCAGGACAAAAAAATTGTCGTGAAGCAGGAGGTGGTCGTACAGCGGTTTGAACAGGTCCGTATCGCCGTGGGAGAAGTACCCGTCCCGCAACAGATTCAGTACGGCTCGCAACTCTGCGTTGTTTTTATACATGGCGCCGGGCCCGTATCCCTGTTGCCGCAGGTCCCTGATCTGCTCCACATCCATGCCGAAAAGAAAAAAGTTCTCCGGGTCAACAGCTTCCCTGATTTCTACATTTGCGCCGTCCAGGGTGCCGATGGTCAAGGCGCCGTTTAAGGAAAACTTCATGTTGCCGGTACCCGAGGCCTCCATGCCCGCGGTTGAGATCTGTTCGGACAGATCGGCACCTGGGTAGATATGCTGGCCGACCTTCACGTTAAGGTTCGGAATAAAGACGACCTTGAGCCGGTCCCTGACATCGGGGTCATTGTTGACCACGTCCGCCACCGAGGTTATCAGTTTAATAATCAGCTTGGCCATGAAATAGCCGGGCGCGGCCTTGCCACCGAAGATAAACGTCCGGGGGACCATCTCGGTATCCGGATTCTGCTTGATCCTGTGGTACAGGGTCATGATATGAAGGGCGTTCAGGTGCTGGCGTTTGTACTCGTGAATCCGCTTGACCTGGATATCAAACATGGAGGAAGGGTCGACGGAAATGCGGGTCTGTTCCCTGATATAATCGCTCAGCTTCTCCTTGTTCCGTCTCTTGACCTCCATCCATTTATGCCTGAAAGGGGCATCGGCCGCCAGTGGTTCAAGCCTGGAAAGCAGCTCCAGGTTGGTATGCCACGCATCACCGGTTACTTCGGTGATGAGCTTGGTCATTAGCGGGTTGGCCAGCATCATCCAGCGGCGGGGGGTAACTCCGTTGGTAACATTATGAAACTTGCCCGGCTCCAGTTTATGGAAGTCGGCAAACAAATTTTCCTTGATCAGGCGGGTATGCAGGGCGGCGACCCCGTTCACCGCGTGACTGCCGACAACCGCCAGGTTTGCCATCCGCACGTAGCGCGGCGGAGTTTCGTCGATCAGGGAAACGCGGGACAAACAGTCTGTATCACCGGGTCGTCTGAGGCGCACCTCGTCAAGAAACCGCTTGTTAATCTCGTAGATAATTTCCAGGTGCCTGGGAAGTTCTTCGCCAAAAAGCTGAACAGACCATTTTTCAAGAGCTTCCGGGAGCAGGGTGTGGTTGGTGTAGCTGAAGGTTCTCCGGGTTATGTCCCAGGCCCGTTCCCAGGGGAGGGTATGGGTGTCCACCAGGATGCGCATAAGCTCGGCCACGGCCACGGCAGGATGGGTGTCATTGAGCTGACCGGCCCAGTAGTCGGGCAGAGACTCTATGCTTTGTCCCTGGCGATGATGAATACGGATAATATCCTGCAGGGTGCAGGCTGCAAAAAAATATTGCTGGGAAAGCCTGAGCCGCTTGCCCTTGCGGGCCGCATCATTTGGGTAGAGAACCTTAGAGATGTTTTCGGCCACGACCTTGGCCTCAACAGCGCCGTAGTAGTCCCCCATGTTAAAGGCCTGAAAGTCAAAAGATTCATGCGCCTCTGCTTTCCAGAGGCGCAACAGCCCGACATTGTTGACCCCGTAGCCGGGTATGGGCGTGTCATAGGGGACCCCGGTAATCACCAGGTCGGGGTGCCACCGTACCCGTAGATAACCATTACTGTCCGTATACCGCTCGGTCCGGCCGCCAAAACCTATTTCGCAAGATTCTTCCGGCCTGGCAATCTCCCACGGGTTACCCGGCCGCAGCCATTTATCGGTAATCTCCTCCTGCCAGCCGTGGGTCAGGATCTGATCAAAAATTCCGAATTCGTAACGGATACCGTAGCCAATAGCCGGGCGTTTCAAGGTCGCCAGCGAATCCAGGAAACAGGCGGCCAGGCGGCCCAGACCCCCGTTCCCCAGGCCGGGCTCCTCCTCGTGGTTGATCAATACGTTCAGGTCTATCTGCAGTTCGTTCATGGCGGTGCGCACCTGCTCAAACAGCCCCAGGTTGAGCAGGTTATTGGCCAGGTGGGGGCCGGGCAGGAACTCGGCCGACAGGTAAAAGACAACCTTGACATCCTCGGTCATGTAGCGGTGCAGGGTGTTTACCCAGCGGTGCAGCAACCGGTCTCGAACCGTATAGGCCAGGGCCATGTACAGGTCGTTGATACTGGCTGTTTCAAGGGACCTGCCCTGCAGGTAAAAGAGGTTATCCAAAAAGGCCTTTTTGAGCATCTCCGGGCCCGTGCCGGTACGGATACCGGGACAGGAAACAGGCGCGGAGATGCAGGTGTTCATCCTCATGAAGAACCTCCCCGAATCAGGAACGGATATGTTTACGTAATTCTTCGGCGATTTTTTTGCTGCGGTACGAGAGAATCGGCACCGGCGAGCGCCTGAAGAGTTTTTCAGCCACCGAGCCGGTCAGGGCGTGGGAGAAAAACTCGCCCTTGGCCTTGACACCCATGACAATCAGGTCAACCTGCTCGCGAAGTGCGATTTTCAACAGGGAATCAGCAGGTCTGCCGACCGTGATGATCAACTTCATCCGCTCCCGGGGCAAATCAATCTGGGCAAGCATTTTTTCCAGAGCGGCAACACGTTCCTGTTCGAGGGAGTTGACATACTCATTACCATCCACATCGTAGCCAAATGATGAAATACGCTCAACCGCCTCAACGTCACGCTCATTGATAACGTTGACAAAGAGCAGACGGGCCGAGCCGGTCAGGTCGGCCAATCCGGCCGCATAGCGGGCCAGCTCTCTGGAAAACGACGAGAAGGCGAGGGGGACCATGATTGTTTCAAAGGTTTTCATATGCGTCACCTGTTTATGAAAACGCAGGGATCCGGGAGGAGGCACCCGTCCCTCTTTTTTTCTGGAGCAAAAACAGCATGCCGAAAATGGCCAGCCCGATGAGGTAGGTCCAGTAGCGGTGTTCATGGGCCAGTCCCAGCCACTCGGCAATCCTCTGTGGCTGCATCAGGATAAAGGTTATCGAAAGAAACAGCGGGATCTCCCACACCTTGTTCCTGTTGATGAACCAGCCTTGTGTTGCCGAGGCAAAGGCAAAATTTCCCACACAGGTCATCAGTAAGATAAGAATTCCCTGGGGCCAGGAATAGACGTTGTGCAGGATGAGCTAGGTGTTGAAGATAAACATGAAGGGAAGGATGGCTGTTCGAATATCATACATGAACCCCTGGAGACCCGTGGCAATGGGTGGTGACTTGGCAATCGCTGCCGCGGCATAGGCGGCCAGACCGACCGGCGGCGTGTCGTCGGCCAGAATGCCGAAATAAAAGCAGAACAGGTGCGCCGCCATGAGCGGCACGATAAAGCCCTGCATGGCGCCGATATTGACGATTGCCGGAGCAGTGAGCGCGGCCATGACGATATAGGTGGCCGTGGTGGGAAGCCCCATGCCGATGATGAGGCTGGCGATTGCAGTGATAACGAGCATGAGGAACACGTTGCCCATGGAGAGCACGTCAATAATCTCTGAAATCAGGTTGCCCAGTCCCAGGGCGACAACACCAACTATGATGCCTGCCGCGGCCGTGGCCAAAGCCACTGATACCATGTTCCTGGCTCCTGAGGCCAGGGAGGTCAGGATAAGCAGAACAGATTTTTTCAGAGCCGGCAACAGGGGCTCCCGGTTTCTGTAGGCGCGGATCGGTTCCTGCAGCAGCATGATAACCGCCAGGACCATGATAGCATTGAACGCGGCCAGTTCAGGAGAGTGACGAACAATGATCAGTTCATAGAGCAGCATGAACAGGGGGACCAGGAAATGAATGCCGCCCAGCAGGGTTTTGAAAAAAAGCGGTAACTCCTTGCGGGGCAGCCCCCTGATGCCAAGTTTGGATGCCTCGATATGCGAAATGTAGAAAAGAGCGGCGTAGGAGGCGAAGGCGGGTATTGCCGCGGCCTTGATGACTTCGATATAGGGAACATTGACATACTCGGCAATGATGAAGGCGGCCGCCCCCATGATGGGCGGCGCCAGTTGTCCGTCGGTGGATGCCGCAACCTCTACGGCTGCCGCCTTGGTCGGCGGATAACCGACTTTCTTCATCATTGGAATGGTAAAGGTACCGGTGGTAACGATATTTGCGATACTTGACCCGGAAATCATCCCGGTCAGTCCACTGCCCATGATGGCTGCCTTGGCGGGACCGCCCTTGAACCCGCCAAGCAGACTCAAGGCCAGTTGAATAAAATACTGACCGGCTCCGGCCTTGTCCAGCATGGCGCCAAACAGCACAAAGAGAAAGACAATGGTGGCGGACACATCAAGAGGAATACCGTAAATACCCTCTGTTGACATGGTCATCTGACCGACAAAACGGTTCAGAGATGTTCCCTTGAAGGCGATCAGATCAGGCATGTAGGGCCCGAGGAAACAGTAGGCAATAAAAAAAGAGCCGATAACAGGAAGGGCCGGGCCGATAGTCCGGCGCGCCGCTTCCAGGAGAAAGATCGTCAGCATGATGCCAAAAACAATGTCCCAAAGTATGGGGGACCCCTGCCTGTTGTTGATGGCGTCCAGGAAGATAACCAGATAGAGGGCGCTGAAACAGGCCAGGGCGGCCATGACCATATCAAGGAGAGGAATCCTTGAGTGGATTGAAAGGTAGCGAATCCCGAAATGCGGTTTTTTCAAAAACGGATAGTTGAGAAACACCAGGGTCATGGCAAAGGCGAGGTGGATGGCCCGGATATAGGTGGTGTCCAATACGATAAACCTTGGCAGAGCCAATTGAAACAGGCTCCAGCAGACCGCTATGGCAGGTATGATGTATTTTTGCCGGCCGGCCGGGCTGCGGCCAAGGCCTTCCTCCTCCGCGGCCATCTTTTTTGCCCGGGCCAGGCCATCATCTTCAAACTGGACATTGATATGACTCATGGGCAGAGATACGTAGTATTAAATTAAGGAAAAAAATCCGGCAGCGGCGGACACCACTGCCGGAAAAATGTGCCTGTTACCGGTCAACGCGTTTTCAACGCGTTGACCGGTAACAGATCTGACTGGATGTTTGATCTTCTCATAAACAGGGGGGTTATT
>JAJRTB010000012.1 GCA_024278495.1 Deltaproteobacteria bacterium | reverse complement strand
GATGTACGCCTCAGCCTTGAACTTCTTGTGCGGAGTGATCGAGCCGGGCGCGGCAAGAACCTGACCGCGAACCACGTCCTCGCGCTTTACGCCACGAAGAAGCGCCCCGATGTTGTCTCCCGCCTGACCCTCGTCAAGAATCTTGCGGAACATCTCAACACCCGTGCACGTCGTCTTCTCGGTCTCCCTGATGCCCACTATCTCTATCTCGTCGCCCACGTGGATGACACCGCGCTCAACACGACCCGTGGCAACGGTGCCGCGCCCGGAAATGGAAAACACGTCCTCAACAGGCATCAGAAACGGCTTGTCTATATCACGCTCAGGCTCGGGAACATACGAGTCAACCTGCTCCATCAGCTCCCAGATACACTTCGTCTTCTCTTCATCCTCGGGATTCTCAAGCGCCTCAAGCGCTGACCCGTGGATGATCGGAATATCGTCGCCGGGGTACTCGTACTTGTCCAGCAGCTCGCGAAGCTCCATCTCGACCAGCTCGATCAGCTCATCGTCATCAACCATGTCGCACTTGTTTAAAAAGACGACTATGGCCGGAACTCCTACCTGGCGCGCAAGAAGGATATGCTCACGGGTCTGCGGCATCGGGCCGTCGTCCGCGCCGACAACAAGGATGGCGCCGTCCATCTGCGCCGCGCCGGTGATCATGTTCTTGATGTAGTCGGCATGACCGGGGCAGTCAACATGCGCGTAGTGGCGCTTCTCTGTCTCATATTCCACATGCGCGGTCGCAATCGTTATGCCGCGCTCCTTCTCCTCAGGTGCCTTGTCTATCTCGTCAAACGCCGTAAAATCAGCCTGACCCCTGGTCGAAAGAACACGGGTGATCGCAGCGGTCAACGTTGTCTTGCCGTGATCAATATGACCGATTGTTCCAACATTGACATGCGGCTTTGTCCGCTCAAATTTTTCCTTTGCCATCAGCGTACCTCATTCAACTGTTTTCAGTCTAAACGCCTCGTATCTTATGTATAATCGCCTCTGCCTTTTTCTCGGGCACTTCGGCAAATTCTTTCAACTGCATGGTAAACGTTGCCCTGCCCTGGGTAGCCGAGCGAAGTTCCGTCGAATACCCGAACATTTCCGCCAGCGGCGCCATGGCATGGATCACCTGCCTGTCCCGGTCAGCTTCGACTCCGACAACGTGAGCCCGTTTCCTGTTGAGGTTGTTGATTACCTCTCCAAGGTACTCATCCGGGGTTATGACCTCAAGGGACATAACCGGTTCAAGCAGGATAGGCCCGCCTTCCCGGGCCGCCTTCCGACAGGCTATGGTAGCGGCAACTCCAAATGCCATCTCGGTTGAATGCTCTTCGTCAAAAGAGCCGCCAACCAGTCGGGCAATAACATCATTGACCGGGTAGCCGATCAGGGGGCCTGAATCCAGACTGTCCCGCACGCCCTTTTCGACCGCCTCCAGGAACTCCTCCGGGACCTGACCGGGTGTCACCGCACTCTCAAACGAGATGCCGCTGCCCCTGTCAGCCGGCTCCAGCTCAATCACCACGTGACCATACTGCTGGTTGCCGGTTCCCTGCGTTTCGAATCTGCCCTCTGCCTGCGCAGGCCGGGTCAGGGTTTCACGATAGGCAACCTGAGGCTGTCCTACGTTGGCAGACACCTTGAACTCCCGGATCAGCCTGTCTACGATTATTTCCAGGTGCAGCTCACCCATGCCTGAAATGATCGTCTGACCGGTATCCTCGTTCAGGGTCACCCTGAAACTGGGATCCTCCCTGGTTATCCTGGCCAGGGTGTCCCTCAACCTGCCCTCATCGGCCTTTGTCCTGGGCTCAATGGCGACCCCGATTACCGGCTCGGGGAAATCCATGGTCTCAAGGACGATGTAATCGCCCGATCCGCAGAGGGTGTCGCCGGTGGTCGAAAACTTCAGCCCGACCAGGGCACCGATATCTCCAGCCTTGAAGGTATCGACTTCCTCACGCTTGTTTGCATGCAGCATGAGCAGCTTGCCGATTTTTTCCTTCTTGCGCTTCAGTGGATTGTAAACCTTATCGCCAACCTTCAGCTGACCGGAATAAACCCGGATAAACGACAGGTTTTCCACATAGGCATCGGCCTGCAACTTGAATATAAGACCGCAGAATTTTTCTTTTCTGTCGGCCCTGCGTTCAACAACGTCACCGTTTCTGTCAAATCCCTGAACTACGGGTACATCCAGTGGTGACGGAAGATAGCTGACCACCGCATCAAGCAGGGGCTGCACGCCCTTATTTTTGAACGCCGATCCGCAGAGCACCGGCACGATATCCTGGGATAACGTTGCCTTGCGCAGTGCAGCGTGCAGCTCTTCCGGCGTTACTTCGCTGTCATTTAAATATTTTTCCATGACATCCTCATCGAAGTCGGCCAACTTCTCGAGGAGTGTCATCCTTGCGGCCAATGACGTGTCTTTCAGGTCGTCAGGTATTTCTTCGCGGTATACTGTCTGCCCCTGTGTTGCCTCATCAAAGCGGAGCAACTTCTGCTCAACAACATCTATGACACCGGCGAAGTTCTCTTCACTGCCAACCGGCAGGGTAATGGCTACGGGGTTTGCGCCCAGGCGATCAGCTATCTCCGCCAGACAGTTCTCAAAATCCGCCCCGGCGCGGTCCATCTTGTTGATGAAGGCAAGTCGCGGAATCTGATAATTATCAGCCTGACGCCAGACTGTCTCGGACTGGGGTTCGACCCCGCCAACGGCACAGAAGATCCCGACTGCCCCATCAAGCACCCGCAGGCAGCGCTCCACTTCGACGGTGAAGTCAACATGTCCCGGGGTGTCAATTATATTTATACGGTGCCCATCCCACAGACAGGTTGTCGCGGCCGAGGTAATGGTGATCCCCCGTTCCTGCTCCTGCTCCATCCAGTCCATAACGGCTGTGCCGTCGTGAACCTCGCCGATCTTATGGGAACGGCCTGTATAGTAAAGAATACGCTCAGTGGTCGTGGTCTTGCCCGCGTCGATATGGGCCATGATGCCTATATTGCGCAGGTTGGATAAAGATCCTCCTCCAGCCACGTCCAGTTCCCGTCTCTGTCTTTTTCATTTCCAGGTTGTTCCTGCCGCAAAAAAATTCCTTCTTCTACAGCAGCCGACAATCCTTGTCAACCATCTTCTGAAACTTTATCAACCGCGGGTTTACCAGCGATAATGGGCAAAGGCCTTGTTGGCCTCGGCCATCTTGTGCGTGTCCTCACGCTTCTTGATCGCGGCGCCACGGTTATTGTAGGCGTCCAGCAACTCGGCGGCCAGCTTCTCGGACATGGTCTGACCGGACCTGTTCTTGGCAAAACTGATGATCCAGCGAATTGCCAGGGCATTGCGACGATCAGGACGGACCTCAATGGGCACCTGATAGGTGGCGCCGCCGACCCGCCGCGACTTGACCTCTACCCGCGGCCTGACATTTTCCATGGCAGCCTCAAAGACCGCCAGGGGCTCTTCATCGTTTACCCGCTGCCCGATAATATCCATGGCGCCGTAAAACAGATGGCGGGCAAGCGACTTTTTACCGTCAAGCATAAGACAGTTGGTAAACTTGGAGACCAGCACGCTGTTGTAGACGGGATCCGGCTCGACCGTTTTCTTGTTGATTAATTTTTTTCTAGGCATCCTTCACATTCCCCACAGGAAACAGTGTCACTTCATTATTTAGGCCGCTTGGCCCCGTATTTCGACCGGCCCTGCTTGCGATCCGACACGCCAAGGGTATCCAGGGTGCCGCGGACAACGTGGTAACGGACACCGGGAAGGTCCTTGACCCGTCCGCCACGAATCAGGACAACTGAATGCTCCTGGAGGTTATGGCCGATGCCGGGGATATACGAGGTAACCTCAATGCCATTTGTCAGGCGAACCCTGGCGACCTTACGCAGAGCAGAGTTAGGCTTTTTCGGGGTCGTTGTATACACACGAATGCAGACGCCGCGCCTCTGGGGACAATTCTGCAGGGCAGGCGTGTTTGACCTCTTGGTTATCTTCTTTCTTCTTTTCCGAACAAGCTGGTTGATTGTCGGCATTGAAATTACTCCTCGTTAATCAATAAAACCGCGCGCTCCTGACACACCTTATGACAAGAGCAACGAATTTAGAATATTATCGCACAGCCATTCGCCTGTCAAGGACAAAGTTAGCTGACTACTCTTCTTCGGGCGGTACCAGCCTATACCGCTCCAGGCCGGTACCGGCTGAAATCAACCGCCCCATGATGACGTTTTCCTTCAAACCGGTAAGCTCGTCCACCTTGCCGGCCATAGCCGCGTTGGTCAGAACCTTGGTGGTTTCCTGGAATGAGGCCGCCGAGATGAACGAATCGGTCGAAAGCGACGCCCGGGTTACACCCAGAAGCAGGGGCGCTGCCGCTGCCGGCTGCCTGCCCTCGGCCATCAGGCGCTCATTTTCCTCGCGGAACTTCCACCACTCGACCTGCTCGCCAAGCATGAAGTCGGAATCGCCGACCTCGGTTATCTGGACCCGCTTGAGCATCTGGCGGACAATGGTCTCTATATGCTTGTCATTGATCCTGACGCCCTGGAGCCGATAGACCTCCTGAATTTCGTTGACCAGGAAGCGGGCCAGTTACTCGGCCCCGAGTACCCGCAGGATATCGTTGGGCAGGATCGACCCTTCCATGAGCGGCTCGCCAGCCTTGACGTAATCACCCTCGTGGACGAGGATATGCTTGGCCTTGGGCAGAAGGTACTCCTTGGGTTCCCCGGCCTCGGGCGTAACGATAACCCGGCGCTTGCCCTTGAGATCCTTGCCAAAGGTCACGCGGCCGTCGATTTCACTGATAACGGCCTGACCCTTGGGTTTACGAACCTCAAACAGTTCCGCGACCCGCGGCAGGCCACCGGTGATATCCTTGGTCTTGGTGGTTTCCCTGGGAATCTTGGCCACAACTGTACCCGGAGTAATCACGTCGTCCTCGTTGACGGTAATGATCGACCCCACCGGCAGGGAGTAGCGAGCCGGAATGCTTCCGCCGCCTGGCAGCTTCTTCGTCCTGCCACGCTCGTCCTTGATGGAAATCCTGGGATTGGCCTGCTTGGAAATGGTTGCGGTGGTGATGATCTTGCTGGCCTTGCCGGTCACGGGGTCAACCCGCTCCTGCATGGTATCGCCTTCAACCACGTCGCCGTACTTGATTTTACCACCCACCTCGCTGACAATGGGGATGGAGAAGGCGTCCCAATCGGCGATAATGGTGCCGGGCTCGACCTTGTCACCTTCCCTGACCTTGAGTTCGGCACCGTAGGGAATGGGAAAGCGTTCCCGGTCCTTACCCTGCTCATCCTGAATGGAAACCTCGGCATTCCGGCTCATGACGATCTCAAGTCCGGCCGCGTTGGTAACCGACTGAGGATTGTTGAACCTGACCACACCCCCCCTCTGGGTCCTGACCTCGGCCTGCTCAACGGTCCGGCTGGCCGTACCACCGATATGGAAGGTCCGCATGGTCAACTGGGTGCCGGGCTCGCCGATGGACTGGGCCGCGATGATACCGACCGCCTCGCCGATATTGACCATGTGCCCGCGTCCCAGATCTCGGCCGTAGCACTTGGCGCAGATCCCCCGCTTTGATTCGCAGGTCAGAACCGAGCGGATCTTGACCCGGTCGATACCGGCAGCCTCAATCGCGTCGACCTTTTCCTCGGTGATTTCCTCATTCATCCCGACAATGACCTCGTCGGTATGCGGGTCAACAATATCCTCCATGCTCACCCGGCCCAGAATACGGTCGCCGATCCGGACTATAACCTCACCGCCCTCAACCAGGGGCTCGGCGACGATACCCTTCATGGTGTCACAGTCCTTCTCGACGATGGTCGCGTCCTGGGCAACATCCACCAGCCGCCTGGTCAGGTACCCTGAGTTGGCGGTCTTGAGCGCCGTATCAGCCAGGCCCTTACGGGCGCCGTGGGTGGAAATGAAGTACTCAAGGACGTTCAGGCCCTCGCGAAAGTTGGCCTTGATCGGCGTCTCGATAATTTCACCGGAGGGTTTGGCCATCAGACCGCGCATGCCGGCCAGCTGCCGAATCTGATCCCTGGAGCCACGGGCGCCGGAATCAGCCATGATAAAGACTGAGTTGAAGCTCTTGGTCTCAACCACCTTTCCGTCTTTGTCACGCTGATATTCGACCGACATCTCGTCCATCATCCTGTTGGCGACGTTGTCGGTGATCTTGGACCAGATATCAACGATCTTGTTATACTTCTCACCTTCGGTAATCAAGCCGTCCGAGTACTGGTTTTCAACATCCTGGGCTTCCTTTTCCGCCTCTTCAACAAGCTCTTCCTTTTCCACCGGAATCTTCATGTCATTGATACAGATGGAGATACCGGCCCGGGTGGCGTACTCATAGCCCAGATCCTTGAGCCGGTCGGCCAGGATAACCGTCTCCTTTGTGCCGGCGTGCCGGTAGGTATAGTCGATCAGAAAAGAGAGTTCTTTCTTGGACAGCTCCTTGTTGACCAGGCTGAACGGCACCGGCCCGGGCAGCAGTTCACTGACGATTATCCGGCCGACAGTGGTATCGACCAGTTCTCCGTGGATCCGGACCTTGACACGGGCCTGGAGATTCACGGCACCGTGATCATAGGCAATGCGGGCCTCGTCCACGCTGCTGAATACGGCCCCCTCACCTCTGGCACCGTAGCGCACGCGGGTCATGTAGTACAGGCCAAGAACGATATCCTGGGTCGGAATAATAATTGGCGACCCGTTGGCCGGGGAGAGGATGTTGTTGGTGGACATCATCAGGACCCGGGCCTCGACCTGTGCCTCGACCGACAGGGGCACATGCACCGCCATCTGATCACCGTCAAAGTCGGCGTTAAAGGCGACACAAACCAGGGGATGCAGCTGGATGGCCTTGCCTTCGATCAACACCACCTCAAAGGCCTGCATGCCGAGGCGATGGAGAGTGGGCGCCCGGTTGAGCAGAACCGGGTACTCCTTGACGATCTCGTCAAGCACGTCCCAGACTTCCCTGGTGCCCGTCTCAACCATTTTACGGGCACTTTTGATGGTCGTCACATAGCCCAGCGTCTCAAGACGGTTGTAGATAAAGGGCTTGAACAGCTCCAGGGCCATCTTCTTGGGCAGGCCGCACTGGTGCAGCCGCAGGTGCGGACCGACCACGATAACGGAACGACCCGAGTAATCGACCCGCTTACCAAGGAGGTTCTGACGGAAACGGCCCTGTTTGCCTTTGAGCATGTCGGACAGCGATTTGAGCGGCCGCTTGTTGGGGCCGGTAATGGTCCGGCCGCGGCGACCGTTGTCAAAGAGGACATCCACCGCCTCCTGCAGCATCCGTTTCTCGTTGCGGATGATGATGTCAGGCGCATCCAGTTCCAGCAGTCGCTTAAGCCTGTTGTTCCGGTTGATCACCCGCCGGTAGAGATCGTTCAGGTCTGAGGTGGCAAACCGGCCTCCTTCCAGGGGGACCAGAGGCCGCAGGTCAGGCGGCAGGACCGGGATAACCTCAAGGACCATCCACTCGGGCCGGTTTCCGGAGTTACGGAAGGCATTGACAACCAGCTGCCGCTTGCCGAGCTTGCTTCGCTTGGTGGCGGAGCCGGTCTCCTTCATCTCCCTGCGCAGCTCCTCGGAGAGCTTCTGCAGGTCAAGATTGGACAGCATTTCACGAATGGCTTCAGCGCCGATACCGACCCTGAACTTGCCGGGGTGCTCTTCAAGGGCGGCGCGGTACTTCTCCTCGCTGAGCAGGGTGCCCACCGGCAGAGAGTCAACCTCGGAGGTGACAACGGCGTAGGATTCAAAGTAGAGAATCCGCTCCAGCTCCTTCAGGGTCATGTCCAGTATAGCGCCGATCTTGCTTGGCAGACTCTTCAAAAACCAGATATGGGCAACCGGCGCGGCCAGTTCTATATGACCGAGCCGTTCCCGCCTGACCTTGGACTGGATGACTTCCACACCGCATTTCTCGCAGACCACGCCGCGGTGCTTCATCCTCTTGTACTTGCCACAGTTACATTCGAAATCCTTGACCGGCCCGAATATCTTGGCACAGAAAAGGCCGTCACGCTCCGGCTTGAAGGTCCGGTAATTGATGGTCTCAGGTTTTTTCACCTCGCCATGCGACCACTCCCGGATCTTCTGGGGGGAGGCCAGGGAAATCTTGACTTTGTTAAAATTGACCGGTCCTTTCGGTTTGGTAAAGAAACTGAACAGCTCTTCCACGAATTCACCTTTCCCTATTCATTTCACTGCGATTGAAATACCGGCAGGGTGACGGATGTGTCCACGCCACCCCGGTCCGATACCGACTTACACTCTCACGGTCAGTCGTGCCGGTTACTCGAGAAGCTCGACATCCAGGCACAGCCCCTTCAGCTCCTTGACCAGGACATGGAACGATTCAGGCAGACCGGTCTCAAGGAAATTATTCCCCTTGACGATCTTCTCATACATGGTGGTCCGGCCTTCAACATCGTCGGACTTGACCGTCAGAAATTCCTTGAGGGTATAGGCCGCGCCGTACGCCTCCATGGCCCAGACCTCCATCTCACCGAGCCGCTGACCACCGAACTGGGCCTTCCCGCCCAGGGGCTGCTGGGTAACAAGTGAGTAGGGACCGGTGGAGCGGGCATGGATCTTGTTATCGACCAGGTGGTGCAATTTTAACATATACATGACGCCGACCGTAACCGGGTTGTCAAAGGCATCACCGGTCAAGCCGTCATACAGGGTTGACTGACCGACCTCGTCAAGGCCCGCCTCGACCAGATGGGCCCGGATCTCCGCCTCGTCTGCTCCGTCAAAGACAGGGGTGGCCACATGGAGGCCCCGGCCATACTTTCGGGCCAGATCGAGCAACTGTTCATCAGAGAGATCAGCAGTCAGCTCTCTGTACTCCTCCCTGGAGTAGATCTTCTCAAGCCGTTTTTTGATCTCTTTAATTTCTTCCTGCTCGGCGAAACGCTGGATCTGCTCGCCAAGGCGCTTGGCCGCGATCCCCAGATGACACTCAAGCACCTGGCCCACGTTCATTCGAGAAGGCACGCCAAGCGGGTTGAGTACCACGTCAACAGTGGTGCCGTCGGCAAAAAACGGCATATCCTCTTCAGGAAGCAGCCTGGAGACAACACCCTTGTTGCCGTGCCGGCCGGCCATCTTGTCACCGACGGCCAGCTTGCGCTTGGTGGCCACGTAGATCTTGACCATTTTGATGACGCCGGGGGGCAGATCATCGCCCTTTTCCATTCGGTCGACAATGCCCTCGTAGCGGCTGCGTACAATCTGGGCCTGTTTTTGATAGCGACTCAACAGTGCGTCGATCTCTTCCTGCCGTTTTTTCTTGTCAGTAAACTCAAGACTGCACAGACTGCTGAATGCAACCTGCTCGAGGACATCCCGGGTCAGCTTCTTGCCGACCTTCAGCACAACCTTACCCTTGCGGTCCTTGATATCGGCCTTGGCGGTCCGGCCGGCCATGATAGCGGTCAGGGCAGCCCGGACACCTTTTTTAAGACTGTTCAACTCATCGTTCATGTCCCGGTTGAGCCGCTCAACCTCCATCTCCTCGATCATCAGGGTACGCTCGTCCTTATCCACGCCCTTGCGGGAAAAGACCTTGGCGTCAATGACCACGCCCTCGACTCCGGGCGGGACCCGCAATGAGGAATCTTTCACGTCGCCGGCCTTCTCGCCGAAGATGGCCCGCAGCAGTTTTTCCTCGGGAGAAAGCATGGTCTCGCCCTTGGGAGTCACCTTGCCGACCAGCATGTCCCCGGCCCTGACCTCAGCACCGATGCGGACAATGCCGGAATCATCAAGGTTGCGCAGAGCATCATCACCCACGTTGGGTATATCGCGGGTAATCTCCTCCTTGCCCAGCTTGGTGTCCCGAGCCAGGGTTTCAAAGATCTCGATATGGACCGAGGTAAACGTGTCCTCCTTCAGGAGACGTTCATTGATGAGGATGGAGTCCTCAAAGTTGTAGCCGCGCCACGGCATAAAGGCGACCGTGACATTTTTACCAAGGGCCAGCTCGCCCATCTCGGTGGAGGGGCCGTCAGCCAGGACCGTGCCTTTCGTCACCCGCTCACCGGGCAGAACCAGGGGCTTCTGGTTGAAACAGGTGTTCTGGTTTGCCTTTTTATACTTGGACAAGCGGTAGACCGCGACCCCGGTGTCAAAGCCGCCGGTGCCTGGCTCGTCATAGCGGACCACGATCCTGTTGGCATCGGACTCGGTCACCACGCCATCGCCTTCGGCCAGAAGACAGGCACCGGAATCACGGGCCACATATTTCTCAACACCGGTGCCGACCAGGGGAGCTGCGGGCTGCAGCAGAGGAACGGCCTGCCGCTGCATGTTCGAGCCCATCAGGGCACGGTTGGCATCGTCGTTTTCCAGGAAAGGAATCAGGGAGGCGGCTACCGAAACCAGCTGATTGGGCGCCACGTCCATCCGGGTCACCTCGTCTGCGGCCGCAATGGCCACCTCATCATTATGACGGACAATCAGGGTATCGTCGATGATCTTGTTATTCCTGTCAACAGAAACAATGGCCGGGGCAATGACCTGATCACGCTCCTGCAGGGCGCTCAAATACTTGACATCATCTGTTACCTTGCGCTTCTTCACCTCCCGGTAGGGAGTCTCGATAAACCCGTAGGGGTTGACTTTGGCATAGGTCGCCAGAGAGACAATCAGGCCGATGTTCGGTCCTTCAGGAGTCTCAACCGGGCAGATGCGGCCATAATGGGTCGGGTGGACGTCACGCACCTCGAAACCGGCCCGCTCCCTGGACAGGCCACCGGGTCCGAGTGCGGACAGACGCCGTTTATGGGTCACCTCGGAGAGCGGGTTGGTCTGATCCATGAACTGGGACAGCTGACTGGTGCCGAAAAACTCCTTGATCGCCGAGGTTACCGGCTTGGGATTGACCAGGTCGTGGGGCATCAGGGTCTCAACTTCCTGGAGGGTCATCCGCTCCTTGATGGCCCGCTCCATACGAACCAGCCCCATCCGGTACTGGTTTTCCACCAGCTCCCCCACGGTGCGGACACGACGGTTGCCCAGATGATCGATATCATCCCCCTCCTGCAGCTCATCCTTGATCCGGACCAGGTGCCTGACAGCCTCAATTATATCTTCCCTGGTGAGGGTTCGCTGGTCAATCGGAGTCTCAAGGCCCAGCTTGGTATTGATCTTGTAACGGCCCACCTCGGAAAGGTCATAGGTCGAGGGATTGAAAAAGAGGTTCTCGAAAAATGACTCGGCAATCTCCGGCGTCGGAGGACTGCTGGGCCGCAGACGGCGGTAGATCTCGATCAACGCCTCTTCGCGGTTGGCCACCTTGTCGGCGGCTAAAGTCCTGCGGAAGGCGTCCGACACGGTCACGCCGTCAATGAACAGGATCTCGAAAGTCTTGATTTTGGCCTCTTCAACGGCCTTGAGCATGGCTTCGGTAACCTCTTCATTACAGTGACCGATTACCTCGCCGGTCCTGGGATGAATCAGGTCGCAGACCAGGTAGCGGCCAAGCAGCTCCTCGGGCTCAACACCAATGGACTTGATCTTGGCCTTTTCGATCCGCTTGACAAGGGCCTTGGTGATCTTACGTCCCTTCTTACCGATAACATCACCGCTCTCGGGATCGACCAGGTCATCGGTCAGACGCTGACCGAGAAAGGTATCAGCCTGAAACTTCAAAAAATACTTCTTGCGCTTGATCTCAACCACATCAACTTTGTAAAAAGAACGCAACAGGCTCTCAGCGGACTCACCAAGCGCCTTGAGCAGACCGGTAACGGGAAGTTTGCGGCGCCGATCGATCCGGACATACAAAACATCCTTGATGTCAAACTCAAAATCAAGCCAGGACCCGCGCACCGGAATAATGCGGGCGGAATACAAACGTTTGCCGCTGGTATGCGACTTGCCGTTATCATGGGTATAGAACAGGCCGGGAGAACGTTGCAACTGGTTAACCACGACCCGTTCGGTCCCGTTCACCACAAAAACACCGTCCTGGGTCATCAGGGGCAGGGAACCCAGGAAGACATCCTGCTCCTTTATATCGCGCACTGACCGGACATCGTTTTCCTCGTCCACGTCAAAAGTGATCAACCGCACCGTAATCTTGACCGGCACGTCATAGGTCATGCCTCGCTCAATGCACTCTTCAACCGTGTACTTGGGTTCGCCGAACATGTACCGGACAAACTCAAGCGAACAGACTCCGTTAAAATCCGATATGGGGAAAACATTCTTGAATATTGCCTGAAGCCCATGGTCCTCACGGGCATCCGGCTCCACATCACGCTGCAGGAAGCGTTCATAGGAAAGCCTCTGCATGGCGATAAGGTGCGGTGGCTCCAGGACCTGGGCGGTTTTTGCAAAATTTTTACGTACTCTGTTCATAATCTTCCTCAAAACGGTCAGCGATTTGAAAGCGCGGAGAGCTGTGAATTGCAAGCAAAGTCAACCAGTTGGACAGACGCGCACTTCCCGTCATTGCCTGCGGACCCTGAAACGCAGGAACGCTACGAAGGAATCACCCCCGTAGCGTTACCTTGTTCTCAGGGCAAACCCGTCTGGCCGGAACAGGTGACCTGGCCGAACGGAAAGCGAAAACAAATTACTTGATCTCAGCGGTTCCGCCGGCAGCTTCGATCTTTGACTTGATCTCTTCAGCCTCGTCCTTGGTCACACCTTCCTTGAGAGGCTGGGGCGCTCCATCAACAAGAGCCTTGGCCTCTTTCAATCCAAGGGCGGTGATAGCGCGAACTTCCTTGATCACGTTGATCTTCTTGTCCCCCGCCGCGGTGAGGATTACATCAAACTCGGTTTTCTCCTCGGCTTCTCCACCACCGTCACCGGCCGGTGCACCGACAGCGGCTACAGCTACGGGTGCGGCTGCGGAAACTCCAAACTTCTCTTCAAACTCCTTGATCAGCTCTGCGAGTTCAAGGACACTCATATTGGCAATGAATTCGATTACGTCTTCTTTGGTTACAGCCATTGTTCTTCCTCCAGATCTTTAGAGTATAATTACAAAAATTAATTTTCCTTCTTGTCTTTGATTGCCTGCAGCACGTAGACAAAGTTACCCGGTACCGCGTTGAGCACACGAACCAGACCGGCAGGCACGGCTTGCAATGTACCCAGGAGCTTGGCCTGCAGTTCCGGCTTGCCGGGCAGCCTGGACAGAGCCAGGACATCATCGGCACTCAGGATGCTGCCCTCAAGAGCGGCGGACCGAATGCTTAATGCGTCAAAATCCTTAGCAAAACCGGTCAGAGCCTTGGCCGAGGCAACCGGATCGTCAAAGCTGAGCGCAATCGCTGTTGTGCCGGTGAAAAACTCGGTCAGATTCTCGTATTCGGTCCCCTTGACCGCAAGCCTGAGAAGAGTATTCTTGGCTATCCGGATCTGGGCATTGCTTTTTCTGAGCTCACGGCGGAGCTGTTCCAGTTCAGTCACCTTCAGGCCACGGTAATCCGTGACTACGGCGAATTTGGCCTTACTGAATGTCTCGTTCAGTTTGCTGACTTTTGAGATTTTTTCATCACGATTCAAAAGCTACACCTCCTTTCATAGGATGAGGGAAACGGGACAATCAAAACAGCAGATAGATCCGGTGAAAACGTAATCCGATACAACACGTTTTGTACTTATACTCGGAATGCGGTCTCGGCAGGATACCGGCGAAACTCTACCTCCGCCGGAATATTAAACCCCGGGTTCCTGCTGTCTTTGACCTTCCCTGATTAACAGTTAATTTTTACTTCATCGACTTGCCATGCAAGCCGGTACAACATGAGCGGGTCAGGTACCAAAGAGGTTGCCCCGTCACATATATTTTCCGTCCTGACTGGTCACGGACGGGAAATTCTAATAACTACGCATTTTTAACCAGGGCGCGCACCTGAAGCGGGTCAACCTTGATACCAGGTCCCATGGTAGTGGAGACGGTAATACCCTGCAGGTAGATTCCCTTGCTTGAGGAGGGCTTCAGCTGAATGATTTTGTCTATAAAGGCAAGAATATTTTCAACGATCTTTTCGGACGAAAAAGAGGACTTGCCTACCGCGGCATGAATAATTCCGGCCTTGTCAACTCTGAAATCGACTTTACCTTTCTTGATCTCCCCGACGACCCGGCCGACATCAAAGGTGACAGTGCCCAGCTTGGCGTTAGGCATCAGGTTACGGGGTCCGAGCATCCGGCCGATCTTGCCGACCTCGCCCATCATATCAGGTGTGGCAATGGTCTTGTCAAACTCGAACCATCCGTCCTTGATCTTTTCGATCAGTTCATCGGAACCGACGTAATCAGCTCCGGCCTCCCTGGCCTCAGTCTCCTTTTCTCCCTTTGCAAAGACAAGAACCCGAACCTCTTTCCCTGTTCCGTGCGGCAGCAGTACTGATGAACGAACCATCTGGTCGGCATGGCGGGGATCAACCCCGAGTTTTACCGCGATATCAAACGACTCGTCAAACCTGGTATACTTCGCCTTCAGAGCGATTGCCACCCCTTCCTCAAGTTCATAGGGAACCGTCAGATCAAGGCCTTCAATGGCTCCGCGGTACTTTTTTCCTCTTTTCGGCATGTTGACACCCTCACGATTCTCCCCGTTCCGGCGGGTACCGTGAACGGGTTCTGATGAATTTTTTTGCGGAGCAAGAAAAAACCCGCTCCTGCTGATCAATCCAGAACGGTTATACCACAGCTTCTGGCCGTGCCTTCAACAATACGCATGGCCTGCTCTATGTCGTAGGCGTTCAGATCCGGCATTTTTATCTCGGCTATCTCACGGATCTTGTCGCGGCCAATCTCAGCTACACGTTCACGCTTGGGGTTGCTGGACCCCTTGGCCAGGCCGGCTGCTTTGAGCAGCAGGACAGAGGCGGGCGGCGTCTTGGTGATAAAACTGAACGACCGGTCCGAATACACGGTGATAACGACAGGAATGATAGTATCACCCTGGGACTGTGTCTTGGCATTA
Organism: Deltaproteobacteria bacterium; assembly: GCA_024278495.1. Lineage (GTDB taxonomy): Bacteria > Desulfobacterota > Desulfobulbia > Desulfobulbales > Desulfobulbaceae > UBA10518. The sequence goes on along the minus strand of JAJRTB010000012.1, from coordinate 1,959 downwards.
AACGCCTTGCAGAAGTCCATAATATTAACACCATGCTGCCCCAGGGCCGGACCCACCGGTGGTGACGGATTGGCCTTGCCGGCCGGAATCTGCAACTTAATGTAGGATTGTATTTTCTTAGCCATTGTTCACGCTCCCAGGCGGCTGTCCCCGCCTGTATTTTTTCTGCTCGTATCAGCTTCCCTGCCCTCACGACCGGAAAAGCAAGACACAACGAAAGTATATATTTTTCGAAGTGGTTCAGGAAAAGTACCGCCTGTGCGACGATGCATTACCTGCTAATTTTTACTGACCTGGATAAACTCAAGTTCAACCGGAGTTGACCGGCCGAAAATCGAAACCATGACCTTGACCCGCCCCTTGTCCGGGAAGACCTCTTCTATAACACCCTGGAAATTGGCAAACGGTCCCTCTATAACACGGACGGGATCGCCCTCTTCAAAGACGACCTTGGGCCTGGGCTTGGTAGCGCCCTCCTCAATCCGGCCGATGATCTTGTTGGCCTCAGCCTCGGTGAGCGGCTGCGGGTTACGACTGTCACCAACAAAACCGGTTATTCTCGGGGTCTCCTGAACAGTATGCCAAGTGGCATCGTTGAGCTCCATCTGCACAAGTATATAGCCGGGGAAAAACTTTCTCTGGGATGTCTTCCTGGCACCTTTGACCATCTCGACAACCTGCTCGGTCGGAACCAGAACCTCGCCAAAGAATTCTTCCTGGCCTGCGGAACGAATCCGTTCCCGAAGCGCTTCCTTTACCTTGTCCTCAAAACCGGTATGGGTATGGACGATATACCACTCTTTGGCCATATTTCCGCCTTGTTAGGGCTGCTCAGCGCAGAACCATAGTGACAATTTTCCCAAGAAGCAGATCAACCGTTCCCAGGTAAATTGAAATCAATGTTACCAGAATAAGAACAAATCCGGTCAGGCCGACCGTCACCTTCCGTTCGGGCCAGACAACCTTGTTGAACTCAGCCTTGACCTCACCAACGAACTGCCGGATGCTTGCCGGAGAAAAGGAAACCTTATCAACGGTTTCCGCTGTAGCCTTCTGGGACTGCTTCCCTTTGGCATGCCGTGCTTTCTTTTTGTTTGCCATCCTGTTCAGCCGCGATTATATAAGTGACCCGCTTTTTCATGCCGGGCCTGTTACGAATGGCAGGCCAGGAGGGATTCGAACCCCCAGCCCTCGGATTTGGAGTCCGATGCTCTACCAGTTAGAGCTACTGGCCTGCACAAGTCAGTTACAGGTGATCAGGTCGGAAGCGATCATGCTGAGGGATGCCGGTTGAGACACCCTCATTACAGGTTGCCGCATTCGACCTGCTCATCCTTGTTCGTATCTGTCGGCTTCGCATATGTCACGAAACCGACGTGGCAGTTTTGTAACTCATTGAGTTATCGTAGCGCCCGGCACATTTTACTATTTTATCACAGCTATCTTACCTTCTTTGATAGCATCGCAGAAAAGCCGGTGCCTGCGCATTACCGCAAATTTTTCCGCAACGGCAAAGAACCCGGGCACGCCTCATTCAACGAAATTTGCGCGCCCTGCACTGGAAGCTTTTTTTGGTTCAGCCGCCCTCTCCGCCACGGACTTCATGCGAGACCGTCTTACTTGGTTTCCTTGTGCAGCGTATGTGACCTGCAAAAAGGACAGAACTTCTTCAGTTCCAGTTTGTGCGGAATTGTCCTTTTATTTTTTGTCGTTGTATAGTTGCGCTGCTTACAATCCGTGCAGGCTAGCGTTATGATATCTCTCATGTCCCTGTCCCGGCTGCATGGCACCCGACCTGACGGTCAGGAACGGCTCAGCCTTACTCGATAATTTCAGTAACGACCCCGGCGCCGACCGTACGGCCGCCCTCGCGGATTGCAAAACGAAGTCCCTCTTCCATCGCAATCGGCGTGATCAGTTCGCCTGTTATATGCACGTTGTCACCGGGCATCACCATCT
>JAJRTB010000011.1 GCA_024278495.1 Deltaproteobacteria bacterium | reverse complement strand
CTCCTCCACAATGGACTGGTCAGAACCGAAAAGGACGGTTGAATGGTAGAGCAGTATCTCTGAATCCGGGTGGGGAGCGGCTATAAAGGCGAGGTGATCGGCGGCCAGGAGTGACTTGGGGTTGCAGTGCACGGCGAGCAGAAACCTGTTGACGGTCACTTCGCCGTCAACAATCCACAGGGGTTGCTGGTGGCAGTTGTCAACCAGGTAGGCGGAAACACTGCCGAAAAACAGCTCTCCGACCTTACCCATGCCCCGGCGTCCGATCACCAGGGCGTCATATTTTCCCCTGTTTGCTTCATGGTGGATAGCTTTGGCGGGGGGAACAGAGGTAATGTCCACCCCCATGGTGACGTTTCCCTCGGCAAAGCCGTTACGCAGCAGGCGGGCCTTTGCGTCCCGCAAATACCTTTTCGCGGTACTCTTCCGCCGTTCAGTTGCCGGGGCATGTTGCCTCAGTGGATCGACATCATACATCCAGCTCTGGCCGTTACCTGCCTCAGACACAACGGCATAGAGATGCAGGGCGATCCCGGGGGCGTCCCTGAAAAGACGGATCAGGTAGTCGATGCTGTTCAGGCTGTAGACGGATCCGTCAACGGCAACGAGTATTTTTTTTTCCATAAGCCCTCCGGTTCAGGGATCTTTGGTTCAAGGGCGCGTGAGCAGCAGCCGTTTGGGGTGGATGTTTCAACGGAAAGGTTGTACTTTGCTCTGTTTGTCGACGTAACCTCTTCTTTCGTATCTGAATCCGCGGCGAAAATTTGTGGCTTTGGCAATTAACGCATTGAAAAAGTGAAATATTTGTTCACCCATTCAACCAGACGACTTCTCACCCGGCTCCGCCCGTCAGAGCGCCCGCCCGCGGCACATCTGAAAGCGATCAGACCATGGGGCACAGGTCACAACAGCTCCATGGTCCGATCACGTTCATCTGCACCACGGCTGAACGCTCACGGATTCAGGTCGTAACCAATCACAGGGTGCAATGAAAAAATGTATACGACCGCGACCTTGTACGTGGAGACCTTCTTTTCATTGCCGGAGGAAATCACGTGAATGAGCAAAAGCACAATACCGTGTACCTGAAGAATTATACACCACCGCCATACCTGGTGACAAGCGTTGACCTCCGCTTTGAACTGGATGAAAGCAGGACCCGGGTTCGAAATCTCATGCGCCTGGCCCGCAATCGACATCCAGGCGGCTCTGACAGACCACTTGAGCTGAACGGCGAACACCTTGAAATTCGTTCCATCTGCCTCGAACGCACACCTCTTGAACCGTCGGATTACGAGTATGACGGAGCCGTGCTGCGGATCGACGCCGGGCACTTGCCGGACAGCTTTGAAATTGAGATAGAAACCCTGATCAATCCGTCGGCAAATACCGCCCTTGAAGGGCTGTACCTCTCGGGCGGCAATTACTGTACCCAGTGCGAAGCAGAGGGGTTCAGGCGTATCACCTGTTTCCCGGACCGGCCCGATGTCATGGCCCACTTCACCACAACCATCATCGCCGATCAAAAGCGCTGTCCCGTCCTTTTATCCAACGGCAACCTGGTGGAATCCGGCAATCTGGATAACGGACGTCATTACGCGGTCTGGCATGATCCGTTTCGCAAGCCCTGTTATCTTTTTGCCCTGGTTGCCGGCAACCTGGTTCGTATCGGGGATACATATACAACGTTGAGCGGCCGCAGGGTTGACCTGCACATCTATGTTGAACCTCGCAACCGGGACAAATGCGCCCATGCCATGGCGTCGTTGCGCAAGGCGATGAAATGGGACGAGGATACCTTTGGTCTTGAGTATGATCTGGATGTCTATATGATCGTGGCGGTGGACGATTTCAATATGGGCGCCATGGAGAACAAGGGGCTGAACGTGTTTAACTCGAAATACGTTCTGGCCGGGCCGGAGACGGCAACGGACGCGGATTACGAGGGCATTGAGGGGGTGATCGGCCATGAGTACTTTCACAACTGGACCGGGAACCGGGTCACCTGCAGGGACTGGTTCCAGTTGAGCCTGAAGGAGGGGCTGACCGTGTTCCGTGATCAGGAGTTCACGTCGGACATGACCTCCCGTCCGGTCAAGCGGATTCATGATGTTCTGGTCATGCGTAACTACCAGTTCCGGGAAGATGCCGGACCCATGGCTCACCCGGTCCGGCCCGAGTCGTACCAGGCCATAAATAATTTTTACACCCTGACGGTTTATGACAAGGGGGCCGAGGTAATCCGCATGCTGCATACCCTGCTGGGACCGGACGGGTTCAGAAAGGGGTTGGCTCTCTATTTCACACGGCATGACGGCCAGGCCGTGACCTGTGATGATTTCGTCGCCGCCATGCGGGATGCCAATAACAGAACGCTTGCGGGGTTTACGCTCTGGTATTCCCAGGCCGGCACGCCGCTGCTCAAGGTAACGGAGGAGTATGATCAGGAAGAGCGGCGCTACACCCTGACCATCAGGCAAAGTTGTCCGCCGACGCCGGGACAGGATCGGAAAGAGCCGATGCTGATGCCGGTGGCCGTGGGGCTGCTTGACAGTCACGGGCGCGATATGGTTTCGGACGGAGGGCACTCAACGTTTGCTTCAGGCAGGGTTTTGCAGCTCAGACACGCACAGCAGAGTTTTGTCTTTGAGGGGGTGAGCGAACGGCCCGTACTGTCATTTCTGCGAAACTTTTCGGCGCCGGTCAAGGTGGAGCTTGAACGATCCGACGCGCAGCTGGGTTTTATCATGGCCCACGATTCAGATCCCTTTAATCGGTGGGACGCGGGACAGCAGCTCGCGCTCAAGTACATCCTTGAGCAGATAGGGGTGTACCGGGATGGCGGCAGCCTTGCCGTCCCGGAAATTTTTGTGACAGCTTTCCGTCGCGTCCTGCTGGACAGGGAGGCGGATCCTCCCTTTATCGCCCTGGCCCTGAACTTGCCCATGGAGAACTGGATCGGTACCCAGATGGAGACCATAGACCCCGAGGCGGTCTTTGCGGTGCTTCAATTTTTCCGCCACGAGCTTGCCACCGCTCTTGAGAGGGAGTTTCTTGACGTGTACATGAGCAATACCACCGGCCGGCCGTACCGGTATGATTCCGTCGAGGCCGGCAGGAGGAGTTTGAAAAACCGCTGCCTCTCCTATCTGCTGACACCCGGTCCCACGGGCGGTGTGCCGGATGACTTGCTTGAACTGGCCCTGAGCCAGTACCGCCAGTCCGATAACATGACCGACACCATGGCCGCGCTCAAGGCCGTGGTCAACTGTGACGCTGAAAAGGGACGGGAATTGCTGGATGATTTCTACGCCCGGTGGAAGGAAGAGCCGCTGGTGGTTGACAAATGGCTGACCCTCCAGGCGCTGTGCACTCTGCCCGGAACCCTGGAGCGAGTGAAGGCGTTGACAAACCACCCTGCCTTCACGCTGCACAATCCAAATAAAGTGCGCTCCCTGATAGGGGCGTTCTGCTCCGCGAATCACGTGGGTTTTCACGATATCAGCGGAGCAGGGTACATCTTCCTGGCTGATTATGTGATCAGGCTTGATCGAATGAATCCACAGATTGCCGCCAGACTGCTCACCCCCCTGACAACCTGGCAACGGTATTCTCCCCGACGCCGGGAGTTGATGCGCGCGGAGCTTGACCGGATCCTGTCGGCTCCGGATCTCTCCCGGGATGTGGCCGAGGTCGCGGAAAAAAGTCTGCTCTGAGTTTGCTTTCCTGCCGTCACGTTTTTCGGGAGAGGCGGGACGCGTCTGTCATGTCCTGTTCAGGCTCTGTCTCGGTTTGCAGTTTTCCGCAGAATTGTCTCGACCTTTTCCCGGCACCTCCGGCCGCCGCAATCACCCCTGCCAATACCGGCCGTCCGGGCGACATCGTCAAAGCTGCGCGCTCCCTCTTCGATAGCTTTCAGGATTTTGTCCAGGCGGATTCCCATGCAGATACAGCCGGGTTTGAGCCGGGCCATGATTTTCTCATCGGGTTTCATGCTGGGCGCGTACCTGTTGTAAACCATGCAGTTCACGGTGGATCGAGGCGGCCAGGACCGGGCCGATTCCCGGGACCTTTTGCAGTTCCTCAACAGTAGCTGCCCTGATACGTTTGACGCTGCCGAACTCTTTCAGCAGAAGACGCCTGCGCCTGGGGCCGATATCCGGCAGCTGGTCCAGTTTTGAGCGCAGGGTCGCGCTGCGTCGCAAGCTGCGGTGGTGGGTGATGCCGAATCTGTGCGCCTCGTCACGGACGCGCATCAGAAACAGCAGGACAGGAGAGTGGGACGGCAACCTGACCGGTTTGCTGCGGCCCGGGATAAATACCCGTTCACCTTTGTTGTTTTTATCCTTGGCCAGGGCCGCCGGTTCTGTCTGTTCAGCCAGGCCCATCTCACGGATCACGTCGACAGCCACGTTCAACTGTCCCCTCCCGCCGTCAAGGAGCAGGAGGTCAGGCAGGTCTCCTTTCTCTCTGGCCCTGGCCAGCCACCGTTCAAGCACTTCGCGCATCATGCCGTAATCGTCCGGGCCTGAGATCGTCTGAATCCGGTAACGGCGGTATCCTTCGGTGTGTTTTTCGCCGTTTACAAAGGTCACCAGGGAGCCTGTCGCCTGTTTGCCGCCGATGTTTGAGATGTCGATGCAGACGATGGTTGCGGGATCACGGCGCAGACAAAGCGCCTTGCGGGTTGCCTCGGCAAGGGCCTGCCATGATTTTCCCAGATTTTCCTTTTCCTTGAATATCTGGCGCGAATTGCGCCGGGCCATATCGACAAGCCGGACCCGCCGGCCCCGCATGGGCACGGTTAACTTCACCCGCCCGTTTCCGAGGTCGCTCAAGTGTTCCCGGACCAGTTCCCTGTCCCTGGGCTGGAACGGCAGGAGCAGCTCGGCCGGGGGCGGAAGCTCGCTGGAGTAGTATTGCAGTATTGCCTGGGCCAGGATAGCATTCCTGCTGCCAAGAGGCGAGCGGAGGAAGAAAGTGCGGGCGCCGCTGACCAGGCCTGAACGGACGGACAGCACGGTTATGCCGGTGGAAATATCCTCCTGAACCAGGCCGAACACGTCCAGGTCGCAGGCTTCGGATGATGCCACAACCTGTTTTTCCACGGTCCGGGTCAATCCGGTTATCAGGTCCCGGATCCGGGCCGCTTTTTCAAACGCAAGGTTCCGGGCCGCGATATTCATCTCCTCGCGCAGGCTTTTGAGGAGTTCACGGTTTCGCCCTTCCAGGACCATCAGGACGCCCCTGACCAGTTCATCATACCGGTTCCTGTCGACCTCTCGGGCACAGGGCGCCAGACACAATCCCAACTGATGATTCAGGCACGGGCGGGACCGTTTCCGGACATGCCGGCAGCGGCGCAGGGGAAAGTGATCCCTGAGCAGTTTCAGGGTCCGCCGCATTGATGAGGTTGACGCGTAGGGTCCGAAGTATCTGCTGCCGTCACGAAGGCGTTTCCGGGTCACGACAATGCGGGGCCACTCGTCCCTGACGGTCACCTTGATCAGAGGATAGTTTTTGTCATCGCGCAATATGACGTTATAGCGGGGCCGATGTTTCTTGATCAGAGACGCTTCGAGAATGAGCGCCTCCTTTTCCGTCGCGGTCAGGATTGTTTCAATCCGCCTGATCCGGGAGAGCATGATCCCGGTCTTGGTCTGCGTATCTCCCAGGTATCGCCTGTACGAGGCCAGACGTTTGCGCAGGTTGACAGCCTTGCCCACGTACAGGACTGCCGTATCGTCCAGCATCTGGTAGATTCCGGGTCCGGAACTCACTGTTGCCAGGAAATCAGTCCCAAGCAGTTCGACGGGGGAGGTAACGGGTTCAGGCATCGAGAAAAGCTGCTCTGAAAAGCTTACGGGTATAGGGGTGCCGGGGCGCGGCAAAGATATCGACGGCCGGGCCCTGCTCAACTATTCTTCCCTCCTGCATGACCGCCAGATCAGTGGCCAGGGACCTGACCACCCGCAGATCGTGACTGATGAAGATATAGGTGAGATTGTGCCGTTTCTGTAATTCCTTGAGCAGATCGATAATCTGGGCCTGGATCGTCATGTCCAGGGCGCTGGTCGGCTCATCCAGGATGAGCAGATCCGGTTGCAGGACAATGGCCCGGGCAATGGCAACACGCTGGCGTTGACCGCCTGAAAACTCATGGGGGTACCGGTGGATCATGTCCGGTTCCAGGTCTACTTCAACCAGGGCTTTTCGCACAAGTTCACGTCGCTGCTTCCTGTTCCCGCCCATCCGGTGTACCTGAAGCCCTTCACTGATTATCTGCTCTATGGAAAGCCGTGGAGACAGGGAGGAAAAGGGATCCTGGAACACGATCTGGAGGTTGCGCCGCAAGGGGCGCACCTGCCTGTTTGTCATGCTGCTTAAGACAAATGTTTGATCATTGCTCATATAGCGCACATCACCGGTGAACCTCGTCAGTTTCAGCAGGCACATGCCCAGGGTGGACTTGCCGGAACCTGATTCGCCGACAATGCCCAGGGTTGCGCCTTTCCGGATCTGAAGGGAGACATTGTCCACGGCCCTGACTGTTTTTCGACCGGGCCTGAACAGGCGGCCGTTGCCGCTCTTAAGGGTGTAATGGCAGGCAATATTGTCAAGTTGAATTAACGGCTTGCCGATACGGACAGGACCCGGCAATCCCCGGGGCAGTGAAGAGAGCAGGTGTCTGGTATAGGGGGCTGCCGGGGCATTGAACACCTTTTTGGTTGCGCCCTGTTCAACTATCCTGCCCCGGTGCATGATGGAGACGGTATCGGCAATTTTGCGGACCATGGGCAGGTCATGGGTGATCAGCAGAACAGCCATGTCATATTCCTGCTGCAGTTCCTTGATAAGGGCAAGGATCTGCTCCTGAATGGTTACGTCAAGGGCGGTGGTGGGTTCGTCGGCTATCAGAAGGTCGGGGCGGCAGGCCAGGGCCATGGCAATCATGACCCGTTGCCGCTGGCCTCCTGAAAGCTGGTGCGGATATGAATCGATCCTGTATTCAGGTTGCCTGATCCCGGTACGCTCAAGGAGCCGGACAGCCTTTTTCCTGGCCCGGCTCCGGCTTAATCCCTGGTGGAGCATCAACGGCTCCAGCATCTGGTTGCCGATGGTGTAGACCGGATTGAGCGAGGTCATCGGCTCCTGAAAGATCATGGAGATCCGGTTGCCCCGCATCGCGAGGATCTGTCTCTTGGTGGCGGTCAGCAGGTCCTGGTTGTTGAACATGATCCTGCCGCTTGTCCGCACTTCGGAAACGTCCTCAAGGAGGCGCAGAACAGACAGGGCGGTCACGGACTTTCCTGACCCGGATTCGCCGACAAGGGCATGGGTTGAGGCAGGCTCTATGTGCAGGTTGACATCCGTGAGTACCTGCTCTGTCCCGTCCGGATTGTCATCGCTGACAAAGGACAGGGACAGATTCTCGATGGAGAGAAGATGTTGGGGTAAATGGGTCACGGTTTCGGCGCTTTTGGATTTGACGCGAAGGTGAAGTATTCATGATCTGTCTCTGGTCATCAGAGTACATCATGGCGGCCTGAACGGCAACAGGAAGATATTATTACGGTATCAGTCTTGCCTGAACCTCTCTCAGCGGGTATTGTATAGAGGTGTATAACCTCAAGTCCGTGATTCAGGAAAGAACAATACTCCTCTACCGTGACCAGGTTGGTACACAGGAGTCGATCAGGACAGGAATGGTTCACCCGGCGCTGCTCTGCAGGCTTCATCCACGGGTGAACCCCATGATATATGATATACGGCAACTTTGTCGGATTCGCACAAAGGCGCGAATCCGAGGGATCAGCGTTGCAACGTCTTGAATTATCGTTGTGCCCGGCTGGTGTTTACAGGTTTTTACGGACTCATCAACGTTTCATGAAACAGGGAAGGCGGACATATTTGTACAAAAAAGTTGTTGCCATGCTTGTCTGCTTTTGTGTCGCGGTCGCCCACGTGAGTGTGCCTGTTTCCGCTTTAGCTGCGCTGACCATCGGTGAGGAGCGTGATATCGGTGAGCAGCTCCTCTATAAGATCCGGGCCGAATTCAGTCTCCTGGATGATCCGGACATCTCACAGTATATCAATGACCTGGGCCGGCTCGTCCTCTCCCGGGCGGGCCCCAAGTATTTTGATTACCATTTTTTCGTGGTTCCGAGTCCTGAATTTAATGCGTTTGCCGCCCCCGGCGGCCTGATTTTCTTTTTCAGCGGCCTCATTGAGAGCATGAAAAACGAGGATGAACTGCTCAGCGTCCTCGCCCATGAAATCGGTCACGTAGAGAGTCGCCACATCTCGTCCCGCTCCAGTAAGAGCGCTAAGATCGGCGCCATCTCCATGGCCCTTGCCGTGGCCAGCCTTGCCCTGGGAGACCCGTCCCTGGCCGCGGGACTCTTTACCGGGTTCCAGGCCGCCGGCCAGACCGCCAACCTGCATTTCAGCAGGGTTGACGAAGAGGAGTCGGACCGGCTCGCCTATAACTGGCTCAAACAGCTCCATCGTGATCCCGGGGCCATGGTGGGCATGCTGCGGACCATGCGCCGTATTACCCGGTATCGTTCCGGGCAGGTACCGCCGTATCTCCTGACCCATCCCAACCCCGAGGCCCGTCTTGACTATGTGCAGTCGCTGCTTGATTACCAGGATAACGGGAATACGGGTTTGTATGGAAAGACTGATAACTTTGCTTTTCTGCGGATGAAGTACCGGGTCATGGTTCAGGTTGATGATGCGCGGAAGACCAGGGCCTTTCTGGCAAATGAAGCAGCCGCCGCCGGCGATGCGGAAGCAAGGGTAATGGCAAAATATGGTCTTGCCCTGCTCGAGGCCCGGGAGTTGAACTATGACCGGGCCCTGGAGTACCTTGCCGAGGTGCGGCGCCACTATCCGGACCGGAACATGGTCAACATCGATATTGGTATCCTGTACCTGCGCTCCGGCAGGCTGGATAAGGCGCTGGCCGTTTTAACCGGGGCCGTCAGAAAAGAACCGTATAATATGTACGGGGTGTTCAACCTTGCCCGGGCCCATGCAAAGGCCGGTCAATATGACGCGGCGGAAAAACTGTATAAAAAAGTGGTCAGGTCCATGCCTGAGTATTCCCGGGTGTACTTTGAACTTGGCCGGATAAAGAGCAGCCAGGAACCTGCCGGCGCCAGCAGCTATTATCTGGCCAAATACTATCTCTACGAGGGAAAGATTGAATATGCCCGGGAGTACTTTACCCGGGTCCTGAATGATATGTCTGTGACGCAGGAGATGCGACGGGAGTCAGGGCGTCTCCTGAAACGGCTTGATGAACTGGATGACCTGTAGCCCCGTAACCCGTCACAGGCACCGCATCGTCACACAGGCGCTCTCGCCCGCATAGTCGGCTATAGCGGTCAGGAACGCCTGCACGAATCTGCGGCACCTGTGAGCGCTTGCGGAACTGCCTGTCCAGTCCGGGAGTCACACCACTTTAAACGATGGTACCTTGAGGAGAGTTCATGCTGCAGAGATTTTCCGTGTCCCTTGACGAGGACCTGTTGGCCAGGTTTGATGAGTATGTGCGAGACAACGGGTACGGCAACCGGTCGGAAGCGGTGCGCGATCTTATCCGCAAGGGGCTGGTCCGGCAGGAATGGGAGAGAAACAGCCAGGTGATCGGCGTGGTTACCCTGGTCTATGACCATCACCGCCCGCAGCTGCAGGAAAGGGTGACCGAACTGCAGCATAACTATTACAATATTATTACCTCAACGACCCACGTGCACATGGATCATCATAACTGCCTGGAGGTGACCATTGTCAAGGGGAGGGCCGCCGAGGTACAGGAGCTCGCCCAGGGGCTCATTGCGCTCCGGGGCGTGAAGGACGGCAGCCTGACCATGTCAAGCACCGGTGGAAAACTGCGCTGATTTTGAAAAAGTCCTGAATCCGTGAGCGTTCACCCGTGGTGCAGATGAAAGGTAACTCGTCACAGGGGGTGTAACTCTGCGATTTTACCTGCCCATAATGTGTAAACAAGTATTTCACTTTTTCAATACGTTAGTTGTCAAAGACACAAATTTTCGTCACGGATACAAGGAAAGTGAGAGGAGAGTATGCTGGAGTCTTTACCTGGTTTTTTGCAGGCCTGGTGGATGTATCTTGCCGGAGCCGCCCTGGTTTGCGCGGTGGCTTGTTATTTCAGCGTCAGGTTGCGCGGCGGCCTGAAAAAGGGGCTGCTTCTGGTTCTGGTTATATTTGGCCTGATTGCAGGCTATGAACTGGTCACCGGCAAAAATATTTTCAGGCTGCCCGGCGAGGTGGACAGGGAACTGTCAAAACGGCCCGAGCATCCCGAAACCGGCCGGCGCTACTACGTGAGCCCGGAAGAGCGGTACGGCAGGGACCCTGGCGGGGAGTAATCGTGCCGGCGCAAGACTACTTGTTTTTCCGCCAGTTCGGGTGGGTGATGCCGAATTTTTTTATCTTGTAGTTCAGGGCCCTGGGACTGATGCCAAGTCTTCTGGCGGCATTTTTCTGGACCCACAGGTTGTCCCGCAGGGCCTTGAGAATGAGTTCCTTTTCATGGGTGGCCAAAGGCTCGTGCGATTCAGGCGGAATGGACGGCGAGTGAAAGTTGGGAATGGAGATACTGTCCGGCCGGATGGTGTCGCTGTCTTCCAGGATAATGGCCCGCTCTATGGTGTTTGAGAGCTGGCGGATATTCCCGGGCCAGTCGTAGCTCTTGATGATTTCCATGGCCATGGGGCTGAAACCGGTTATTTTTTTCTTCTGGGCGCCGCATCCTTTTTTTAAAAGAACCATGGCCAGCGGCTCTATGCAGTCCGGCCGCTCCCTGAGAGAGGGCAGGTGAACGGGCAGGACATTGATCCGGTAAAAAAGGTCCTCCCGGAACCGGCCGCGAGAAATCTGCCTGCCCAGGTCCTTGTTGGTTGCGGCAATAACCCGGACATCCACCTCAATGGTCTTGTTGCCGCCGACCCGCTCAAAGGATTTTTCTTCCAGAACCCTGAGCAGCTTGGTCTGGATCTCCAGGCTTATTTCGCCGATCTCATCGAGAAAGATCGTACCGCCGTCGGCCTGTTCAAACCGGCCGATCCGCTGCTTGTCAGCTCCGGTAAAGGCGCCTTTTTCATGACCGAACAGTTCACTCTCCAGCAGGGATTCAGGGATGTTTGAACAGTTAATTTTGATAAAGGGGTAGTCCCGCCGTCTGCTGTTATGATGGATTGAGCCGGACAGGAAACTCTTGCCGGTTCCGGTGTCGCCGGTGATAAGGATGGTGGAGTCTGTGTCGGCGAATTTTTTCAGACTCTGGATGACTTTTTTGATGGACGGGCTCTCCGCCACGATATTGCCAAAGTCGTAGATAATGTCCTGCTCGCTCCGGAGGTAGGCGATTTCATTCTTCAGTTCCCGTTCCTTGATGGCCCGCTGCAGCACGAGTTGGAACCGGGCAGGGGAAAAAGGCTGGGACAGGAAGTCATAGGCGCCTTCCTTGATGGCCGTGACAATGAAGTCTGTTCGTTCTGATCTGCTGGTAATAATAACCGGTATTGACGGAAGATGTTTACGGGTGTACTTGAGCAGGGTAAAGGCGGCTGTGTCATTGACAGAGACATTCATGATGATGACGTCAAAATGAACTTTCCTGATCTCGTGTTTGTAGGACTTGGGGTCATTGACATAGGTCATGGTGGACGTGTCGCCCAACGCTTCAAGGATGGAATCTCTGCAGTCATCCAGGCATTCGTAGACCAGCAGTGCGTGCTTGCGGTTTTTCATTCGTGGTTCCGGGTACAGAAGGGTTGCAAAATTGTTCATTAGATTTCTATTTTGTAATATAGCCGTTCTTGTTCTGAAAAGCAAACAGTGATAGGTTGCGCGTATGAACGACCATGAACATGATGAGAAGCACATGCGGACGGCCCTGGCAAAGGCTCGTGAATCCGAGGAGATGGACGAAGTGCCCGTGGGCGCCGTGCTTGTTGACGGACACGGCAGTGTTCTTGCCGCCGCGGGGAACCGGGTTGTTTCAACCCATGATCCGTCGGGACATGCCGAGATGCGTGTTTTGCGGCAGGCGGCTGAAAAGGTTGCCAACTACAGACTCCCCGGCACCACCATGTACGTGACCCTTGAACCCTGCGCCATGTGTGCAGCCGCCCTGGTCCATGCCAGGGTTTCCCGGCTTGTTTATGGCGCTGATGATCCCAAGGCCGGGGCAGTGACATCCCTGTACAACATCGGAACCGATGCCCGCCTGAATCATGTTTTCACCGTTTCCAAAGGTGTTTTGGGGCGGGAGTGCGGTAACCTGTTGAAGGAATTTTTCAGGAAACGTCGGGCTGCAAAACGCTAACATGCTGAAACTGCAAAGGTACAAGCGTGGTTACGCTGTTTTTGCAGACGGTTTTTTGTTTTTGACTTGTAAAATGGATAAGATCGGTTACATTTGCAGCCCTGCGAAGAAGTGCAGGTCGTCAGGACGGCCGACTCTTTTCCGGCAGGCCCCTTGAAAACGGAGAGGTGACCGAGTGGCTTAAGGTGCACGCCTGGAACGCGTGTGTACGCAAGTACCGTGAGTTCGAATCTCACCCTCTCCGCCATGAAATTGACTTTGGTGTGATAGCCGGGTCCCGCGCAACAGAGAATCGCGAACCCCGTCAGGTCCGGGAGGAAGCAGCGGTAGCGAAACTCTCTGTGTGCCGCGGGGGTGCCCGGCTATCCTTTTTGCGAATCCGGCAAAAATACTCTTGTCCAATCCCTGTGCTTCCTCTATTCTATACACCTGTTATACTGCGTGCGCCGTGCAGTAATCGTCACAGAACGAATAGGATCCTGTTTTGTCATATCTTGTTTTAGCGCGAACATCCCGACCGGTGGATTTTGACCAGGTCGTCGGCCAGGAGCCGGTGGTCCGTACCTTGCGAAACGCTCTGGCCCGGAACAGGGTGGCCCATGCCATGATTTTCAGCGGAGTTCGGGGCGTGGGCAAAACCACCCTTGCCCGGATTATGGCCAGAGCCCTGAACTGCGAGGGAACAGGGGATCAGGCGCCGTGCAACGGATGCAGGTCCTGCAAAGAGATAGCAGCCGGAACCAGCGTTGACCTGGTCGAGATTGACGGCGCGTCAAACAGGGGGATTCAGGAGATACGTGAGCTGAAGGAAAACATCCGCTTCCTGCCGACCAGTTCCCGTCACAAAATTATAATAATTGATGAAGTACACATGCTCACTGCCGAGGCCTTCAACGCCCTGCTCAAGACCCTTGAGGAACCTCCGGATCATGTCTACTTCATGTTTGCCACTACAGAACTGCACAAGGTGCCGGTGACTATCCTCTCCAGGTGCCAGCGCTACGAATTAAAACGGGTTCCCGCGGATCAGCTTGCCGCCCATTTCAGCCGACTGGCCGGGCAGGAGGGGGTGGCCATTGAACCGGCCGCACTTGATGTAATCGTCCGCGAGGCAGGGGGCAGTGTTCGAGACGGGCTCAGTCTCCTGGATCAGGCCTTTTCCTATTGCGGCGGGCGGGTAACCCTTGACGACGTGACAGAAATGCTTGGTCTGGTCGGTCACCAGGTAGTGGCTGGTATTGCAGCATCCCTGCTTGCCGGCGATCTTGCTTCGGCCCTGGATCAGCTTGACGCGGTGTACGGCTATGGTCAGGATATGAAGCGATTTATCAATGATCTCCTGGCCTGGTTCAGGACCCTTGTGGTCTGTTCGCTGGGCAAGGGAGAGTCACGCCTTCTCGATCTGCCCGAAGACCAGTTGGCCCTGGCCCGTGAGTGTTGCGCGCAACACAACACCCGCGCCCTGATCCTTCTCTTTAATATCCTGATGGAGCAGCTCGAAAAGGCCGGATCTTCATCCCAGCCCCGCTTTGCTCTGGAAATGGCCTTTATCAAGGCTGTTCAGGCCAGGGAGGTCGTGCCGGTGACCCGCCTGCTGGGCAGGCTTGACACTGTTCTGGCCGGCATGGGGCCGTCGCCTGACGCCGCTGTGGCGCCGGTCCGGCAGCGGCCCGGAGAGTCGTCCTCACCTGTTGATGATGTTCCCGGACAGCCAGGCGTTCCCGTGTCCACAACTGTTCAGGTGAGCGAATCCGGCCCTGAAAAAAAAAATGATCAAAGCCTGGAAACAGGGAAGAGACCGGAGGATGAAAATTCTGTCAAAGCTGTTGCCGCTGAGGATTGCGCGGTTCCGCCAAGCGATGCCGGGCCGGAAAGGCGCTCTGTCCGGCGGCACTGGAGTGAATTTATCGATTATGTCAGGGATCGCAAGCCCTGGATGGCCCTGGCCCTGGATGGCGCCGCCGGAGCCAGGGTTGAAGGCGACGACCTGGTCATCCAGTTTCACGACGCCGTGGAATGTCGACTGCTGAAGAATCGTGAAAATATTACCCTGCTCACGGAATTCACCCTTGATTTTTTTCAGGCGAATTACCGGATTCGTTTTCAGGCGCCGGAATCCGGGACCTGTGATGTTGACCCTGAGAACGGCGCCACGCCCCTGCAGGAGCGAAAAGCTCTTGCCAATGATTCCCTCGTGTTAACGGCGGTCGACGTGTTTAACGGAGAGGTGGGCGCTGTCCGCGTGGGACCCAGGTTCCGTAAACCCATGCTGAATGGGAAATCCCCGGAATCTCACCCTGATAAAGATTGTCGGATTCGCAAGAAGTAGCGAATCCGATTGGCCAGTATCGCAGTTTGTTGCATTATCATTGTGCTCTGCTGGTGTTTGCAAGTTTTTTTCGACGCTATCCTGATTGAGGAATTCCGTTATGAATATGAGTGACCTGATGCAGCATGCCCGGCAGTTCCAGGAGAAGATGACCGCCCTTCAGCAGGAACTGGGCAGCGAGCAGGTAAGCGGGACCGCCGGCGGCGGCATGGTGACGGCGACCTTTAACGGCAGGAGTGAACTCCTGTCAATTACCATTGAACCGCAAGTCGTTAACAGCTCTGAGGTGAAAATGCTGGAGGATCTGGTAACAGCGGCTGTCAACGACGGTCTGGTCAAGGCAAAAAAACTCGGTCAGGCCAAGATGGCAGGCCTGACCGGCGGCATGAACATTCCGGGATTTTTTTGACCATGCAGGCTGTTCCCCCAGCACTTGAGCGGCTTATCACGGACCTGTCCCGCCTGCCCGGTATCGGCAGAAAAACAGCCTCCAGGCTCGCACTCTACATAATGCGCAGGCCCGCCTCCGAAGCCCGGGCTCTGGCAGAAGACCTGGCAACGCTGCACGGGTCGATCCGTCTCTGCAGCCGCTGCTTTGCCTTTTCCGAGGCTGATCCCTGTCAGATCTGCGATGACGCAAGGCGTGATGAGCGGCTGGTCTGCGTTGTTGAGGAGCCCGGTGACATGATGTCCATTGAAAAAACCGCGGCCTTCAGAGGCGTGTATCATATCCTGCACGGAGTCCTGGCGCCGATGGACGGAATGGGACCGGATGAGTTGAAGGTCAGAGAACTGTTTGAGCGGGTTAACCGGGGAGGTGTCGAGGAGGTCCTTATTGCCACCAGCTCGACCGTGCCCGGCGAGGCAACGGCGTCGTATCTCATGGATCAGTTGCGCCGCTATCCTGTTCGCCTGACCAGGCTGGCCTGCGGCATTCCCATGGGAATGGATATAAAATACGCCGACGAACACACTCTGACCCGGGCCATAGAAAGCAGGTGCCCGGTTGACCGGTAAGCAACCAGTCACAGGGTACAATGAATACATCCTGAATCCGTGACGAAGCCTGCATCTGCACCACGGGTGAACGCTCACGGATTCCGGAACATCTATACAACCACTATGTTGTACGTGGTTGCAGGGTGCTCTGATTTTGGACAGGCAGTTCGGCGCAATGTGCTGATTGCTCCGTAAGCCGGACTGATCGTTCAAAAGCAAGGTCCCCTGTGACCCCTTACACCGGTAAAGGGATGCGGGACAACAGTAATGCTTTTGTGATCTCATCAAATTTCTTGACATGTCTGATCTTTACTGGTAATTGATTTTGTTTGTCCATTGCCTGCCTCAATGACGGGCAAAAACGTTTGCAAGAAGTTGAACAGGCGCGTAGCTCAGTGGGAGAGCGCTACCTTGACGTGGTAGAAGTCGGCGGTTCAATCCCGCCCGCGCCTACCAGAAATCAAAGGCTAAAAGACACGCGGTTCAGGCCGCTGCCTCTTTAGCCTTTAATTTTTGTCGGTTTCGCATGAAGTCATGAGGCCGACGTTTTTTT
>JAJRTB010000207.1 GCA_024278495.1 Deltaproteobacteria bacterium | reverse complement strand
CTTTGATCCCTATTTCACCACCAAGCAGGAGGGCAGCGGCCTGGGCCTGGCCATCGCCCATTCCATCATCACCAAACACAACGGCTATATTTCGGTACGCTCGGCCGTGGGAGAAGGGACGACCTTCACCGTCTATCTGCCCGCAGCCGCTACGCAAAATGTCCGGGCCTCTCCGGAGGAAGCAGGGGGGCGAAAAGGTGGGCACGGCCTCGTTCTTGTCATGGATGACGATCTCCTCTTGCAGGATCTGGCGCGGAAGATGCTGGCGCACCTTGGCTATGAAGTCTTGCTGGCCGGAGACGGCAGGGAGGCGGTCAGGATATTTGCCGAGCACCACGGAAGCGACACCCCCATTGACGTCGTCATAATGGACCTGACCATTCCCGGCGGACAGGGAGGTGTGGAGGCTGTCCGGGAAGTCCTGCGGATTGAACCTGATGCGAAAGTGATTGTCGCCAGCGGCTATTCCAATGATCCCGTGATGGCCGATTATCAGCGGTACGGTTTCAAGGCCGCCATTGCAAAACCCTTTCTGCTGGACGAGCTGCACGGCGCGTTAAGCAAAGTCCTGAACCCATGACGACAGAAGACATCAATAACTGATACGTTGACATGAGAATAAAAAAAACTGGAGGTGAAAATGATGACCATCCGCGCGAAAAAATTGCCGGCTTTCATGCTCATGGGCACGATCCTGCTGTCTGCCGGTGCGCTTGCCGCCCAGACCATACGGATGGAACAGCTGTCTTCCGCTCCCGTTCTTGATGGTTCCGACAGCGACTGGACCGGCGTTGATCCGGTTGTGATCCCGCTTAAAAAAAGCGGCCCCAAGGTAACGGTCGGGGTCCGGGAGCTTCAGGTCAGGGGAGGAGTGTTCGGGGACGAGGTCTTTTTTTTCCTCCAGTGGGAAGACGCGACCCGGGATGAGCGGCACAAGCCTTTTGTCTGGGACACGGCTCTGAAGAAGTATGTCAAGGGAAAAGAGCGTGAAGATCGTCTGGCGATTCAGTTTGCCATGGAGGGAGATTTTACGGTGGACTGGCTGTCCGGCAAGTCGTTTGAGGCTGATATGTGGCACTGGAAGGCAGCCCGGTCCAACCCGCTTGGCCTGGTACACGACAAGATGACCATTATCGGCAGGGAACGGGTGAAAAAGGCCTTCAAGGCGCGGATTCCGTCCGGGGAAACGATTTATATTCAACGGCCCAGCGACGCGGGTGACAAAATGTACTCCACCAGGCGCTACAGCGTGAAGGAAAAGGACGTTATGCCCAAATATATCCTGACGGAATCCCCCAGGGGATCAGTGGCGGACATCAAATGCAGGGGCGTCTGGAAAGACGGAAAATGGCGTCTGGAAATCAGGCGCAAACTGGACACCGGCCATGATGACGATGTTGTCTTTGCTCCGGGAACATTGATCAGAGGCGGCTTTGCCGTTTTTGATCACAGCGGG
Source organism: Deltaproteobacteria bacterium (assembly GCA_024278495.1). Taxonomy (GTDB): domain Bacteria; phylum Desulfobacterota; class Desulfobulbia; order Desulfobulbales; family Desulfobulbaceae; genus UBA10518. The sequence goes on along the minus strand of JAJRTB010000207.1, from coordinate 5,259 downwards.
GATGATGATCATGTCATTTCGGAAACGTTGACGTTTCAGTTTTAACCCGGATATTTCACAAAGGTCGTCGCGAACAGTCTGAACGTGCCGGGGATTCAGTGTTTCGCGCGGGAAATTGTTTGCACGCATACTGGCGGTATGTCGAACCTGAATCCGTGAGCGTTCACCCGTGGTGCAGATGAAAGTGATCGGACCACGGGGCTATAGCGAGCAGACGTGCCTGTGTAAATCCGGAGCACCTGGGCCAACGTACCGTTTTGGGGTACAGAAAAACGCATAGTTACATAGCCTGTGACCAAATACGAGGAGCCAGCTGTTATGCGGTTGATACATCAATGGTCGCTTCGTCATATCATGCTGTTCAATGTCGGAAGCATCACCCTGCTTCTGATTATCTGCAGTATCCTGATCATGCGGGACATTCGCAGCGCCCAGCAGGCCAATCTTGATAACCTGGAAAAAACAAAAGAGTCGAACCGCCAGGTCAACAGCGTGGTTCGTCAGTTTAAGAGCCTGGTTGACTATCAGTTGCCGTTACGGCGGCTGATCGGAGCGCAGCAGCTCGCGATTCAGCGGGTCAGGCATGAAGTTGTCCGTTTTGTCCTGGAGGATGAAGAGTCTCCCGACCCCTTAAAGAAAGTAATGGAGGAGCTCAATCACCTTCAGAAACAGATTAATGCCTTATGGTCTGATGACTTCCCCAGGGCACCTCTTGTTGACCTGAACAACAACCTGGTCCTGATGAATGACATTGCGCAGGAACTCTACGAGATGCAGTCTCCCTCGCAACTTGATGAACTGGCCGAAGAGTCCAGGAATACCGCGGATGTACTGGTGGGAGATATCAGTGCGATGCGGACAATTCTGGACCGGACCGGTGCGGGGATCAGCCGTTCCGTCCTGGATTCAACCAATGCGGTGCTCATCGGGAACAGGCGAACAGAGAAAAATGCCGAGGTGCTGAAAAGCCTGATGGATCAGGTAGGCCGCCGCACCCTTGGCATCCTCTTTGTTATTATTGTCCTGGTTGTCGGTCTTCAGTTTTTGTTTTTCCGTGTATTGCGGCAGAGACTGTCCAGCAGCCAGGTTGTGACCGACAGATTGCGTTCAGGTGATCTGACCGTCAGGTTTACGGAAACGACTCGTGATGAACTTGGCGGGATGCTGTCCGATCTGAATACCTTTGTCGAGGCATTCGAGGAAATGATAAGGGACCTGCTTGATAACGCGAACGACCTGACGAACGCCTCTCGGGAACTCGCCGGTATCTCGGCCAAGCTGCGGTCCAGGTCGGAGGCGACGGCTATTCAGTCCGAAAAAGTTGCACATTCCTCCGAAGAAATGTCGGTCAAGTTGTCGGCCATGGCAACAACGTCAGAACAGATGAGTGTCAATACGACCAGCGTGTCTGCAACCATTGAGCAGATGGCCGGCAGCATGAACGCGGTGGCCGCCTCTGTTGAACAGATGAGTGTGTCTATCCGCGATATCGCTCTGAATGCCAGGGAAGGGGCAAGCGTGTCGGAAGAGGCGATGAGCATGTCGCAACAGGCTTCGGAAACCATGAACCAGCTCGGCGTGACGGCCGGAGATATTGGAACGGTCACCCAGGTGATTCAAAGGATTGCGGAACAGACGAATCTGCTTGCTCTGAACGCGACGATCGAGGCGGCATCAGCCGGTGACGCAGGCAGGGGGTTTGCGGTGGTTGCCAATGAAATAAAGGAGCTGGCCAGGAAGAGCTCCGAGGCCGCCAAAGACATTGCCGATCGTATCGAAGGTGTCCAGAGGAACACGGAAAATGCAATAAACGTTATTGCCGAGGTTTCAGAGACCATCCGGGGCATCAGCAGGTCGGCCGTGAATATCGCCGGAGCCGTGGAGGAACAGACGCGTGCGGCAAATGAAATTGCGGCAAGTGTCGGTGAAACAAAAACCGGCGCCAACCAGCTGGCATCTTTTGTCACCGAACTCGCTGCCGCAGTCAACGAGATGTCCGGGAATACGGCAGCGGTCGCAGGGGGGGCCGGTCAGGTATCGGAAAGTATAAAAGATATCAACAGCGCGGCCATGGAGTCCAGTGAGGAAGTCGTTTCTGTCAATGATTCGGCGACAAAATTGTCCGAGCTGGCATCCCGCCTGCGGCAACAGGTCGGCGAGTTCAAGGTTTCCCTGGGTAAAAGCGGGTCCGGGACGGTATGATTCAGGGTAAGCGCTCACACCATTGTGGTTGAAAAAACGGATGGTTGGACATTCTGTAAGTGGTTACGTCGGATCAGCGTTGCAACGTGTTGAATTATCGTTATGCTCTGCTGGTGTTTATGACTTTTTACAAGCGTATCAATAATTGATGCCTTCTCCCGTCACGAATCCAGGCCAATGAAAACCAAGGACATGGCAACATCATGTTCTGTCCTCTGCTTTGCGGATAAACGGATATGAAAATCGCCCTCTGCCAGACCAACCCGATTATCGGTGACTTTGCCGGTAACAGCGCCGGACTCCTGCGGGCCATGGATCAGGCACGACAGAGGGGCTGCGCCCTGGCAATCTTCCCGGAGCTGAGCCTGTGCGGGTACCCACCCCAGGACCTCCTGGAACGGCCCGATTTCCTGCGGGCCCATGCCACCTGCCTGGAGGATCTGATCACCCGGGTGACGGGTATCTCCATTATTCTCGGAACGGTGGAACACCGGCGCGGGCCGGGCAAACCCCTGCACAACGCGGCCCTGCTCATTGAAGAGGGCCGGATCACCGGTACGGCCCGTAAACAGCTCCTGCCCACCTATGACGTCTTTGACGAGACCAGATATTTTGAACCGGGTGACGGGTCTGTTGCCGTAACTGTTCATGGATTGCGCCTGGGGCTGACCATCTGTGAAGACATATGGTCCGAGGACCGGCTCTATGCCAACGATCCGGTCATGGACCTGACCGAACACCAGGGGCCCCTCGACTGCCTGGTCAACATCTCGGCCTCGCCCTATTATCATGGAAAAATCGGTGAGCGGACCGATGTCTTCAGCGCCCTCTGCCGCCGACATACCCTGCCCCTTGTCTACGTCAACCAGTGCGGCGGCCAGGATGAGCTTCTCTTCGACGGTCACTCCATGCTGGTCGACGCCTCCGGCGCTGTCCGGGCCGCGGCGGCCGGATTCCGCGAGGACCTGCTCGTCATTGATACCGATACCTGGCAACCGGCATCCGGGGCGATCCCGCGGGAGCAGCCGGGCGACTCCATTGACCAGGTTCTGAAAGCGCTGACCCTCGGGGTACGGGACTACCTGGGCAAAACCGGATTTTCCAGCGCGGTTCTGGGGTTGTCCGGCGGCATCGATTCAGCCGTAACCGCGGCAATCGCCTGCCGGGCCCTGGGACCGGACAAGGTGTTGACCGCGGCCCTGCCCTCGCCCTATACCTCCCGGGCCAGTACCGATGACGCGGCCTGCCTGGCTGAAAACCTGGGCTGCCCTTTCAAGACCATCCCCATCGGCCCGGCCATGGAGGCCTACCGGGAGGCGCTGGCCCCGCTCTTTTCCGGGTATGACGAGGATGTGACCGAGCAAAACATCCAGGCCCGCATCCGGGGCAACCTGCTCATGGCCCTGTCCAACAAGTTCGGCCACCTGCTGCTCTCCACCGGCAACAAGTCGGAGATGGCGGTGGGCTACTGTACCCTGTACGGCGACATGAGCGGCGGACTGGCCGTGCTGGCCGACGTGCCCAAGCAGATGGTCTATGAACTGGCCAGCCTCTTGAACCGGGAAAAAGAGATCATCCCGGCGCGGATCATCACCCGGCCGCCCACGGCCGAACTCAAACCGGACCAGCTGGACCAGGACGACCTGCCGCCCTATGAAATCCTGGACCCGATCCTGGCCGCCTGGCTGGAGGAGCATCTCTCCATCGACGAGATTACGGCCCGTGGCTTTGAGCGGCGCGTTGTGGAAGACATCATCCGGCGCGTAACCCTCAACGAATACAAACGGCGCCAGGCTCCCATCGGTCTCAAAGTCACTTCCAAGGCGTTCGGCCAGGGCCGGCGTTATCCCATTGTCCAGCGGTTCCGGGGCTGCTGAACCATGAAAAGACCAGGGAAGTTGCTCAGCAGCCTGATCTTTCTGCCGGTCATCATCACCCTGACCGGCTACCTGATCCTTCGGGAACAGCGGACAAAGCGACCGGAAGAACCGGTCCTGACCACGGTCGGCTACCTGGAGATGTGTCTTTCCTGTCACGGGGATGAAAAACTGGATCCGGCCCACGACGCCAGACTGATCGGCTGCTCCCCCTGCCACCTGGGCGACGCCCTGGCCATTGACAAGGACAGGGCCCACGCGGGCATGGTGAAAAACCCCGGGGACCTGCGGGTGGTGGAACGCACCTGCGGTATTGAGGACTGCCACCCGGCTGATATAAAAAAGGTAAAAAATTCACTGATGGCCACCAACCGGGGCATCCTGGCCACCCTGCTCTACTACTGGGGCGAGGCCGACACCCAGGACGGGGAGTATTCAGTGGAACAACTGCTGCAGAGCGGCGAGACCTCGCTGGCGCTGGACTATTACCGCAAGCTCTGCGGCACCTGTCATCTCTGGCAGCAGCGGTTCGCCGACCCGAACGCACCACTCTTTTTCCAGGAAAAGGGCGGGGGCTGCACGGCCTGTCATTTTGTTCTGCCCGGGGGCAGATCATCCTCAACCGTCACCGCCTTTGACCGGACCGATTACCTGCCTGATCCAGAAACCAGGAAAAAACCGCACCCGCTGATCATCAAAAAAGTACCCGAAGATAACTGTATCCGCTGCCATAACCGCAGCGGCCGGATCGGGCTCTCCTACACCGGCAAGTTCGAGGCCGAGGGGTATCCCACCCCGCTTAACCAGGGAGAACCGTCCCCAAAACAGCTGGCCGGCGGCCGCTTCTACCTGGAACTGGCCGAGGATATTCACCACAAGAAAGGCATGGCCTGTATCGACTGCCACACCCGGGACGAGATCATGGGCGACGGCACCAGCTACGCCCACTATGAAGAGGCCCTGGAAATCAGCTGCGAGATGTGCCACAGCGACCAACCCGGCACCACCCGCAAGAACAAAAAGGTCACAAATATTGTCCGCCGGGGCGACACCTTTGTCCAGATCGGCAAAATCGACGCGCAAGAATGGCCCCTGAAGCTCCCCAAAACAGAGAGTTGCGCCTATCCGGGTCATAAACGGTTGACCTGCGAAGCCTGCCACTCCACCTGGGTGCCGCAGT
>JAJRTB010000206.1 GCA_024278495.1 Deltaproteobacteria bacterium | reverse complement strand
GTAGTGCCGATCATCGCCCGGACCGGCAAGGGGGTGGAACAGCTCCTGGACGCGGTGGTCGAGGCCGGTCCTGACCACGACAAAACGTGGCGGCCCCTGCACCTCTCCTACGGCGAGGACCTGGACCGGGTCCTCAGGGACCTGGCCACCCTGATTGAAGAAGGCGGTCTGCTGACCGGCACCTACCCACCCCGCTGGACCGGCCTCAAGATCCTGGAAAATGACGACCAGATCCTGGACAAGGCCATGCGGGCGGACCGGGAACTGGCCCATACCCTCATCACCAGAGCCGAGGAAGTCACCCACCACCTGCAGACGACCCTGGACGCTTACCCCGAGGCAGTGATCGCGGACCACCGTTACGGCTATATCAAATCCATCCTGCGCCAGGGCGTGGTGACCCGGCGCTTTGACGTGGACCGACTCTACACCTCTGACCGGATAGACCAGATCGTTACCAACCGTTTCCTCGGCCCGGTAATCATGGCGGTGATCCTCTTTGGACTCTACAGCTTTACCTTCACCTACAGTACTATTCCGGCGGGCTGGCTGGAACATCTTTTCGGCCTCGTCAGCCGATCAATCGACCAGGCGCTGCCGGACGGACCGGTCAAGTCGATGCTCATTTCCGGCGTGATCGACGGGGTGGGAGGGGTGCTGGGCTTTGTGCCGATCATCATGTTCATGTTTTTCGGCATAGCCGTGCTGGAGGATTCCGGCTACCTGGCCCGGGTCGCCTTCATGATGGACCGGGTGTTCCGCTTCTTCGGCCTGCACGGCTCCTCGGTCATGCCCTTTATTGTGTCCGGCGGCATCGCCGGCGGCTGCGCCGTGCCCGGGGTTTTGGCCACCCGGACCCTGCGCTCGCCCAAGGAACGGATGGCAACCCTGCTGACCGTGCCCTTTATGAACTGCGGGGCCAAGATCCCGGTGCTGGCCCTTTTGATCGGCGCCTTTTTCTCTGCCCACCAGGCCCGCTACATGTTCCTGGCCACGGTGGTTTCCTGGTCTGTGGCCCTTATTGCCGCCAAGTTCCTGCGTTCCACAGTACTCAGGGGAGAGCCCACCCCCTTTGTCATGGAACTGCCTCCCTACCGGCTGCCCACCTTCAAGGGATTGCTTATCCATACCTGGGAGCGGACCTGGCAGTATATCAAAAAGGCCGGCACGGTTATCCTGGGCATCTCCATCCTGCTCTGGGCCATGATGACCTATCCGGGCCTGCCGGATCAGGAGCAGGCCCGCTTTGAACAGCAGCGTCAGGAACTGCGGGAAACATTCAGGGAAAATGGCAAGGAGCTCAGCCGCCGCCTTCTGGAAATAAACAACCGGGAGGCGGAAGCGGCCCTGCGCTACTCCATTGCCGGACGGATCGGCACGGGACTGGAACCGGTCTCCCGGCTGGCCGGTTTTGACTGGCGCACCAACATCGCCCTGGTGGGCGGCTTTGCGGCCAAGGAAGTCATTGTCTCCACCCTGGGCACGGCCTACTCGCTCGGCTCCACCGATCCCGACAATTCCCGGAGTCTCAGTGAGCGGCTGACCGAAGACAGCAACTGGAACCAGATAGTCGCCCTGGCCGTGCTGGCCTTTGTCATGTTTTACGCGCCCTGTTCAGTCACGGTCATCTGCATTGCCCGGGAGTCAGGGACCTGGAAATGGGCGGCCTTTTCCATGGCCTTCAATACCCTGTTCGCCTTTCTCTTTGCCGTCAGCATCTACCAGATGGGTATGGCCCTGGGATTTGGCTGACCCCCTTCAGACCATTTCCGGAAACAACCCGGCAAGCCCTGTTGCCGACGCCTCACAGACACCACGCTCGGTAATAAGTCCTGTCACCAGGTGCGCCGGGGTCACATCAAAGGCCGGATTGACCGCCGTGGTCGCCTCCGGGGCAATGCGCACCTGTTCAACCTGACCGCTCCTGGTCCGGCCGGGGACCCACAGCACCTCGTCTCCGGAACGCTCCTCTATCGGTATCTTAAACCCGTCATCCATGGTCCAGTCTATTGTTGAGCCGGGCAGGGCCACGTAAAAGGGGACCGAGTTGTCCCGGGCCGCCAACGCCTTCAGGTAGGTACCGATCTTGTTGCAGACGTCACCACTGGCCGTGGTCCGGTCCGTGCCCACGATACAGAGGTCAACCTCCCCGTGCTGCATCAGATGTCCCCCGGCATTGTCAACTATCAGTTGATGCTCAATGCCCGCGGCAGCGAGTTCCCAGGCGGTCAGGGCGGCGCCCTGGCTGCGGGGCCTGGTCTCGTCCACCCAGACCCGGACCGGGATCCCCCTGGCATGGGCCTTGTAGATCGGCGCCAGGGCCGTGCCCCAGTCGACCGTGGCCAGCCAGCCGGCATTGCAATGGGTGAGTACGCTAACCGCGCCGGAACGACCGCGGCGTTGCCAGGCCTCTTCAATCAAGGCCAGGCCGTGACTGCCGATGGCCTCGTTGACCGCGACATCCTCTTCGCAGATTCGGGCGGCCTCTGCATAGGCCGCCTGCATCCTCTTGCCGGGTTCCAGGGGACTCAAAATCCGCTGCATGCGTTCAACGGCCCAGCGCAGATTGACCGCTGTCGGCCGACAGATGATCAATTCTTCACCGATGCGCGCCAGGTCATCATCGGCAGCACCATCCCGCAGACCGAGACAAAACCCGTAGGCAGCGGTGGCGCCGATAAGCGGAGCTCCACGTACCAGCATCTCACGGATGGCGCGGGCGGCATCGGACAGGGTGCGCAGGGTAACGACCTGAAACGTATGCGGCAGCAGGGCCTGGTCAATAATTTCCACCTGTTCCCCGTCCGCGCCAAGCCAGATGGATCGATACGGTTTTCCGTCTACATTCATCCTCTTTCTCCTGTTTCAGGGTAGCGGTTTTACAGACTCCTGAATCCGTGACGAAAATCTGTGTCTTTGGCAACTAACGTACTGAAAAAGTGGAATATTTGTTCGCACATTCAACCAGACGGATTCTCACCCGGATCCGCCCGTCAGAGCGCCCGCGGATTCAGAAGACTTTTTCATTTCACCCTGTGATTGGTTACGTTTCAGGTGCCTGTGGGCTGTTACGATATTCCTGCCGCGCATAGTATATAGATACCATGACTATTGCAACCCGCCGCGCTCATCGATGAAACCGCATGAATCTTCAGGACAAATCGGGTATACATAGCGCAAGGTAAACATGCGCCCAACCCAGTCTTTTCCCTGTTCAACCGGAGCCTGCTTTGAAAAAATTTTTTGTCTTTATCGGTGTCCTGATTCACTGGCTGTGGAAACTGCTGACCACCGGCTCAACGCTTCTGGTCAATGTTTTTTTTCTCTTCTCCCTGCTTTTCATCTTCCTGCTCTTTGCCCCGCCGGGCATAGACGTGCCGGATAAGGCGGCCCTGGTTATCGCCCCGGCCGGGACGATTGTTGAGCAACCGACCGTTATCAATCCGATTTCACGAATTGTCAACGAATTTGCCGGGATGTCGCTGCCGGAGGAGACCCTGCTGCAGGACATTCTCGACACCATCGACGCGGCCGCGACAGATGAGCGCATAGAACTGATAGTCCTCTCCCTGGACAGGATGGAGCGCTGCGGTCTCAACCAGCTCCAGGTTATCGGCAGGTACCTGGAAACCTTCCGCGGGGTCGGGAAAAAGGTCATCGCGGTCGATGATTCCTACGACCAGGGGCATTACTACCTGGCCTCTTTTGCCGATGAAATCATACTCAACCCCATGGGCGGGGTGCACTTGCGTGGCTTCGGCCTGTTCCGTCTTTACATGAAAGAGATGTTTGACAAACTGGCCGTCAACTTCCATGTGTTCAGAGTCGGGACGTACAAGTCCGCGGTGGAGCCGTTTATTCGCACCGGCATGTCGGACGAGGCCCGGGCTGCCAACCAGGTATGGCTGAACAAGGCATGGGACCTCTTTCGCGCGGACATCGCGGCCGGAAGGAAGCTGGACGCGGAACAGATCAATACCTATGTCAACGACATGCCGGATCTGCTCCGTAAAGCCGGGGGCAGCACCAGCAGGATGGCCCTTGAAGCAGGGCTTGTGGACGCGGTCAAAACCAGGCCCGAGTTGAACGATTACCTGACCGGACTGGTCGGCGCTTCCGGGGACGGCTCATCCTTCAGCCAGATTCACTTTCAGGATTACCTGCGCACTCTGACCCCCTCGTTTACCAGCCCGGAGAACAGCCCGAATCATGTTGGCATTATCATTGCCCGGGGCGACATCGTCCAGGGCGAAGAGTTGCCGGAACAGATCAGCAGCAGGACCCTGATCCACCATATTCGCCAGGCCCGTGACGATGATTCGGTCAAGGCGCTTGTTCTGCGGATCGACAGCGGCGGCGGCAGCGCCCTGGCCTCGGAGCAGATCCGCCAGGAGCTGCTCCGCTTTCAGGAAACAGGGAAGCCACTGGTTGTCTCCATGGGCACCCTTGCCGCGTCCGGAGCCTACTGGCTGTCCGCCGACGCGGATCTGATTGTTGCGTCACCCTACACCCTGACCGGCTCCATCGGCATCTTCGGCATTCTCCCGACCTTTGAAAGATCCCTTGCCAAGATCGGGGTGGCCAATGACGGAACCGGCACCACAAAACTGGCCGGAACAGGTGACCCGACCAGACCCCTGCCGCCGGAACTGCAGGCGATCCTCCAGTTGACGGTGGAAGAAGGGTACAACCGTTTTCTTGCTATTGTGGAAAAGGGCCGCGCTCTTCCCGCCGAACAGGTCAGGGCCGTGGCCCAGGGACGGGTCTGGGACGGGGTCAACGCCCTGGAACTGGGCCTGGTCGATGAGCTGGGAACTCTTGACGATGCCATTGGCGCCGCCGCCGTCCTGGCCGGCCTCACCGATTTCACGGCCGTATATATTCCGCAGCCCGGCGTCTCGGGCCGGCAGCTGCTGCGTGATATGGGCATGACGGCCAGCGCGCTCCTGCGTCGCGACGGTCTTGCGCAACTCAATCCGCTCTCATTCCTGCGCCCCGTATCCGGCCAGTTCAGCTTCCTGAGCCGTGCCGGAGATCAGGCCGACATCTACGCCCACTGCCTTATTCCCCATTCGGCAATTGCTTTTTAAAGACGGCTCTGGTACAAACATTGTACCCAGTTACAGACGAACTCGTAAAAAGTCGAAAATCCTGGCTGAGCTCTACGATAATTCAACCAGTTACAACGCTGAACCGTCGGTTTCGTGACTTTTTACGAAACCGACAATTACAGGGTAAAATGAAAAAGTGTATAACACCGCTACCTTGTAAGTGATTGCAGGGCGCTTTGATCCTGGACAGGCAGTTCTGCGCAGCGTACTGATTGCTCCGTAAGCCGGACTGATCGTTCAAAAGCGAGGTGCCCTCTGACCGCTTACCAAACATTTTCCTGAATAACGCTCACGGATTCAGGATTCAGCGTCGCACAGTGTATAATCTCATCACCAGGGAAACCCCATGAAACACTTCATACCCTCTCTCCTGTTCTTTGCGCTTCTCCTTGCCATCTCCACACCTGTTGCGGGGGCGCGTCCGGTGATTGTCTCAGGACATCCGGAAGCGCCGCCGATCATGTGGGAAAAATCAGGTAAACTGACCGGAATCGGCCCTGAACTTCTCGGTGAGATCCTGGAGCGGGAAAACGTCGATTACGTGATCCGGCCGGAAGGCTTGTGGGCCGATGTGCAGGAAAAAGCAAAAACCGGGGCCATCGACATCATTGCCGGGGCCTATGACAACCCGGAACGTCGCAGCTACATGGAGTATTCCGTCCCCTACCTGAAGAGCCCGGTGGTTATCGTGGTCCGCCGGGGCGCGCGTTTTCCCTTGTCGTCCTGGGGCGACCTGATCGGCAAGCGGGGCGTTGCCAACCTGGGAGAGAGTTTCGGCGAAAGATTTGACGCCTTTATCAGGGATAAGCTTGATGTCCGCTACGTTCCCTATGAGCGTGCCTTTACCATGCTGGCCGAGGATGCCGCCGACTACCTGGTCATTGATCTTTTTCCATCGATTGTCTATGCCAAAATGCTGCGGGCCGAGGACAAGATTGAGTACCTGGACACTCCGATCACTCTCCAGCAATTCCATATAACCATTTCCAAAAAATCACCGCATCTTGACCTGCTGCCGAAAATAAACGCGCATATCAGGAAAATGGAGGAGCAGGGGCGCATCAAGGAAATAATCGAAAATCAGTACAAGGCATGGCGCCGAACCTTCAGGGAACGCGAGCGGCTCTTCAGCCGGGCCGAGAGAATGTCAAGAAAGGCGCAGGTTGATTTTGACGCGGGTGCCCGGGACCGGGGCCTCGACAACCTGATGCGCTTTGTGGAACGCGAAATACCCTATATGACCAACTGATCATTCAAAAACGAGGCGCCCTCTGACCGCTTACCTCGAGGCGAACCGATCCAGGCGTGCGCCGCGTTACCGATAGTCGCCTCTTCTCGTCGCAGACCTGTGCTGCTTGAGCATGCCTCTTCGTTTCTTTGCCCGGAGACGCCGCTCCCGCGCGGCACCGGGCATCCTGGTCTTTCGTCGGCGGGGTCGTTCCTGCAGCGCCCCGGCCAGCAGCAAGCCAAAGCGGCGCAGAACATCGTCCAGATTGGCCTTCTGGGTCCGAAACCGGGATCCATCCACCCGCAGCATTCCGCTTTTACTGATCCGGGATTTCAAACGCCGCCTGACTTTCTCCTTCTGGGCATCAGTCAGGGACGGAGAGCCCTCCAGATCAAACCAGAGCGTAACCCGGGTGTTGACCTTGTTGACATGCTGACCGCCAGGCCCGCCCGCCCGGGAAAAGGTGTAACGAATCTCGTCCAACGGCACAAACAGATGACCATTGACATCCAGGCATGAGGTTTCAGGCTTCATGGGCATGCTTTACACGTTTTCACGTAAGTGATCAGGGGCACCGCATCTTCGCACGGTCGCGACTGCACGAATCTGCGGCACCCCTGACCACTTACAAAGTATGGGTAGGTAAAATCGCAGAGTTACAAACCCTGTGACGAGTTACGTTTTCACTTCCCGCACCGGCACGATGCAGGGACCTGGGTCCGAAAACGTTCATCCGTGGCGCGGCTGGAAATTTTCGTCACGGAGCCGGACCCCGGGGCACTCAGCCACGGCACAATCCGGTCTGTCAAGATAATATCTCCAAAACGGGAAAATTCTGCACTGGCGGGGCCGGACCGGGTAGACAGCGCACCTGTTTCCGTCCTGATCGAAAAAAACGCAGGCCGACTCCTGTTCCATGCGAACTTCCCTGATGGAGAGTTGATTGTTCCGACGTTCCAGATAGGTGGTGACGAAATCCACCCTGTTAACGCGCAGAAACCCGGCCAGGGCATCTATTTCGACGGAGGATACACGGATGAGACCGGGCCGGCCCCGGCAACATTTGCCGGCGCAGAAGGCGCAGGCGTCAGGATCAAAACCAAAAGCAAAGCCGTTACGGGTCTTCACAGGGGATACTCCACCGAGAAAACGAAGACATCGGTGAAACCGTTAAGAGCGGCAGCCAGTGTCTGTCCGGAAATGAGGCTTTTTGTTCGAGGTCAGAACGCATGGAACATTTTACCGCAGGCATATACGTGATATTCCGAGGATACAATTTTTCATGCAACGCAGAGATCGGGCAAAAATTCCATTTGTGGACAGGCACCAGCTAACCGGCCCTGGCGCCTGCCAGGATGGACTCTATGCCGTCGCTTTGCTCTTCCCGCAGTTCCGCGAACTGCATCCGGCATTTCTTTATTTCAAAATCACGCAGAAAACGACCGGGCCTGGTCTGCCTCTCCACAACCTTGACTTTAAGTCCCTGGACCAGAAAACTGCCCCGGCCGCAGAGGATGTCAATCTCCTTGAGTTCATCACAGCCGCAGGGAGTCTCCTGAAAACAGGAGCAAAAAAGTCCTCCCCGGCTGATATCCCAGACAGTGCCGATCAGCTTTGAGTGCACAACAATACAGTCATCAACCGGCTTGACCCGTTCAAATTCTCTTCGCTCTTCCATATTTTTTCAACTTTTCTCATCCCGCGCCACAACTCAACC
>JAJRTB010000205.1 GCA_024278495.1 Deltaproteobacteria bacterium | reverse complement strand
AGCCTGCGGCTGCGGACCATCCGGGTGTGATCCTGAAAAATGTGACTGCTGATTTCAGCCCCCCAACAGAGGAGAATATGCTAGTAGAACAACTGATCGTCGGCACAATGCAGGTCTGCTGCTATATCGTAGTCTGCGAGGAGACAAAAGAGGCGGCCGTTATTGATCCCGGAGGTGATGAACGCAAGATCCTGGACCGGTGCCGGGACCTGGACCTTAACGTCAGGTACATCATCGCCACCCACGGCCACCCTGACCATGTCTGCGGTAACGGCCCCATCAGGGAGGAAACCGGGGCCCAAATCATCATGCACAGGGAGGACGCTCTCTTTTTCTGGCAGCCTGAGGCCAGAGAATACTTTTCCATGCTCGGCCTGCCCGAGTCACCCCGGCCGGACATCCTGGTCGAAGACGGCGACACCGTCAAGATCGGCAAGGAGCAGCTCAAGGTCATTCACACCCCGGGCCATACTCCGGGCGGCATCTGCCTCTACAGCAGGCCGAACTGTTTTACCGGGGACACCTTGTTTGCCGGCGGTGTGGGCCGCACCGATTTTCCGGGCTGTTCAACCCAGGCCCTGGTTGATTCAATCAGGAAACGTCTTTTGACCCTGCCGCCGGACACTGTCGTCTGGCCCGGCCATGGTTATGGCGGCCTGCAATCGACCATGGGAGAAGAGGCCCGCTCAAACCCGTTTATCAACGGTTCTGTTCTCTGAATCCCGCTGACAGATGCACCATACCTTCGCACCAGACAATGCGTGAAATAATCCTTGGTACAGCCGGACACGTAGACCATGGCAAGACCAGCCTTATCCGGGCCCTGACCGGCATAGACACTGACCGGCTCAAGGAGGAAAAAGAGCGCGGCATCACCATTGAGCTCGGTTTTGCCCACCTGGACCTGCCCTGCGGCCATCGCCTGGGTATCGTGGATGTCCCGGGCCATGAAAAATTCGTCCGCAACATGGTGGCGGGAGCCGCCGGCATGGACCTGGTCGCTTTTGTCATTGCCGCTGACGAAGGCATCATGCCCCAGACCACTGAACATTTTGAAATCTGCCGGCTGCTCGGCATTCAGGACGGCCTGATCATCCTGACCAAAAAAGACATGGTTGAGGAAGAATGGCTGGAGATGGTCGAAGAAGATGTGCGGGAACATTTCCGGGGCACCTTTTTAGAAGAGTGTCCCATTATCGCGGTTTCCTCCACCACGGGTGAGGGAATCGGGGAACTTCGTTCACTCCTGGATGAAAAAATCAGCAGAATTCCTTTCCGGGAAGAATTCGGCCCCTTTCGCCTGGCCGTGGACCGGGTCTTCTCCATGAAAGGCTTCGGCACCGTCATCACCGGTACCTCAATCAACGGCCGGACAGGTGTCGGAGACGACATTGAGTTCTACCCCTCCGGGCTCATTGCCAGAATCCGCGGTATCCAGGTCCACGGTCATGATGTTGAACTGGTCGAAGCGGGACACCGCACCGCCATCAACCTCCAGGGCATTGAAAAAGAGCAGATCAGCCGCGGCGACATGGCAGCCACTCCCGGGAGCCTGACCAACTCCACCCTGCTTGACTGTGACTTTCATTACCTGGCATCCAACCCCAAGCCCATTAAAAACAGGGCTCAGGTCAGGGTCCACGTGGGCACCCGGGAGATTACCGGCCGGCTGGTCTTCCTTGAAGACGATGTGCTCAAGCCCGGTGACAACGCCAATATCCAGATCATCCTCCAGGAACCCGCGGCGCTCTGGCCCGGCGACCGCTACGTTATCCGCAGTTACTCGCCGGTACGAACCATCGGCGGCGGGACCATCCTCAACAACGCGCCGCCCAAACGCAAAAGGGCAACCCCGGAAGACCGGCTCCGTAATCAGGAACTCTTTACCAGGTACAAAGAAGGCTCGGACCAGGAACGACTCCTGCTTTTCCTTGACGATGCCGCTCACAAGGGCCTGACCCGCGATCAGATTGCCACCCGCATCGGCGTCTTTGGCAAACGGCTGCAAAAACTCCTGCAACGTCCCCTGTCCACCGGCGAGATCATCGTGGTGGACCCGGAGCGGCAATGGATGATCAGCGCGACCACCCTGGAACACCTGAGCCGGACCGTAACCGACACCCTGCGAAAATTCCACGCCGAAAATCCTCTCAAACCCGGCCTCGCCCGGGAGGAGCTCCGCTCCGGTCTGAGGCCGCCTGTCGAGCCACGGCTGTTTCAGCACGTCATCAACACCCTTGTCAAACAGGGCGGCATTATCCAGGACCAGGCCGAACTGCGTCTCAGCGATTTTACAATCACCCTCCAGGTTGACGAAGAGGAGTTACAACGTGACATTCTCAAAATATATCAGGACGCAGGCCTTGCGCCACCCATTCTCAAGGAACTCCTCGCGCGACTGGACAGGTATCCGGAAAAACAGATCCGTGAGGTGTTGCACCTGCTGCTTCAGAAGAAGAAGCTGATACAAATCACCGAGTCCCTCATCTTCGATGCCGCGCGCCTGGACGATCTGGCCGCGCAGGTTACTGCCCATATCAGGGAAAACGGCGAAATAGACGCCCAGGGGTTCAAAAAGCTCACCGGTCTCACCCGCAAGTTCTCCATTCCCCTGCTCGAATACTTCGACAAGATCAAACTGACCATCCGCATCGGCAACAAGCGGGTCCTCAGGACGAAACCTTCCTGAACGCCGATATTTTCGATAAAATCCAACTCCCTCCCGTGAAAATCAGGTCCGCGCAAATCCCTGGTTACCGCTCAGGTCAGCTTGCAACGAAACAACTCTGGTACATCACCTGAAAATGTGCTAATTTAAATTGGATGATGGCATCGCAAAGAACAATAAAAGTGCGTCTCCATGACCTGATTAAAAATATTCACTGCGGCTTTCGTAAAAAAATTCCTGTCTAAGACTCTATGCTCTGTCCAATGCGCACCTGGTGTCATGGTTTGCCCCTGGCTTTTTTTCTGTTCAGCGTCGTCCTGACCGGGTCACCCGCCCTGGCAGACTCCGACAAGGCGTCGCCGGACGACCCCGCCCCTGTCGAGGTCTCCGTGATTCGGATCAAACCGCAAGACACCCCTGTCACCCTTGAATTTGTCGGAAAAACAGTCAGTTCCCGCCGGGTCGAGATACGCTCCCGGGTTGAGGGCTTTCTCGAGAAACGTGTCTATATCGAAGGTTCCATGGTCAAGGAGGGAGACGTTCTCTTCCAGATGGACAAGAAACCGTTTCAGGCCGACCTGCGTGCCGCAAAAGCAGAGCTTGCCCAGCAGGAGGCCCGCCTGGAAACGGCGCGGGCCAACCTGAACAGGGTACGCCCCCTGGCCGAGGAAAACGCCGTCTCCCTGAAGGATCTCGATGATGCCGTCGGCGCTTTCCGGGCCGCGGCCGCCGCGGTCGAGGCTGCCCGGGCCAAGGTGGAACAGGCACGCCTCAAGCTGAGTTACACAACCATCACCTCACCGGTCACCGGCCTGTCAAGTTATGCCATTCAGCAGGACGGCGCCTACATCGGGCCAGGATCCGGCAGTTTGCTGACCTACGTTGCCCAGATCGATCCCATGTGGATCGAATTCAGCATCTCGGAAAACCAGCTGCTTAAAATACGCCAGGACGCCGCGTCCGGCCTGATACACATTCCTGAACACGGTAACTACGAGGTCGAAATCATCCTGGCCGACAACACTGTCTTTCAGGAACGGGGCATGATTACCTTTGCCGACGCTTCCCTGAGCGAGAAGACCGGAACCTTCCTGATCCGGGCCGAGGTCAGCAACAACATGACCGATACATCCTCATTCAACCTGCTGCGGCCCGGCCAGTTTGTCCGGGCCAGGCTGCACGGCATGACCAGGCCGAACGCCGTACTCGTCCCCCAGCGCGCCGTGCAGCAGGGCGGCGGCGGCAGTTTTGTCTGGGTGATCGACAAGGGCAACAAGGCCCAGGTCGTTCCGGTCACACCGGGTCAATGGCACGGCGACAAGTGGTTCATCGATGACGGTCTTTCGGGTGGTGAAACCGTGGTTGTCGACGGTACCCTGAAACTGCGGCCCGGCGTGCCGGTCACGACAAAGCCGTTTGAAAAGCCGGCCGGATAAATGATCTCCGCCACCTTTATCAAGCGCCCCATACTCTCCACGGTACTCTCCATCATCGTGGTTATCGCCGGGCTGGTCTGCATGGCAGGTCTTCCCGTCAACCAGTATCCCGACATCACCCCGGTTCAGGTCACGGTCAGCGCCGCCTATCCCGGCGCCGACGCCGAAACAGTGGCCAACTCCGTTGCCGCGCCCATCGAGACCCAGATCAACGGCGTGGACAACATGCTCTACATGCAGTCCACCTCGTCGGCCACCGGCGAGATGACCCTGACCGTCTTCTTTGATATCGATACCGACCCGGACACGGCCGAGGTCCAGGTCAACAACCGGGTCAGCCTGGCCCTGCCCGAGCTGCCGGACACAGTGCGCAGCGCCGGGGTCAGGGTGCAGAAGCGCTCCTCCAACATCCTCATGCTGATCGGCATATTTTCGCCGGAGGGCCGCTATGACGAACAGTACATCGGCAACTACGCCAACCTCTATATCCTGGACGCCCTCAAGCGCGTCGAAGGCGCCAACCAGGCATCCATCATGGGCCTGCCCGATCTTGCCATGCGCATCTGGCTCAAACCCGAACGAATGGCCAGCCTCAACATAACTCCCAGCGATATCCAGCGGGCGGTGAGCAGCCAGAACCAGCAGTTCGGAGCAGGCAGGCTCGGCCAGTCCCCGACCAGCAAACCTGTTGAGATGACCTTTCCGGTCGTAACCGGCGGCCGCTTTTCCGAACCTGAAGAGTTTGACAATATCATCCTCCGGGCCGACCCGGAAGGAACGGCAATCGTGCGGATAAAGGACGTGGGCCGTTCCGAGGAAGGACGCAAGAGCTACATGCTGCGCTCCACCCTGAACGACAGCCCGGCCACCTTCATTGCCGTGTACCAGCAGCCCGGCACCAATGCCCTGGAAGTAGCCGGCAACGTCCGGGCCATGATGGAGGAGTTGAAGCAAAGCTTCCCCGAGGGAATCGACTACAACATCTCATTCGACACCACCAAGGTGATCAGCGCCTCCATCAAGGAGGTCCAGAATACCCTGATCATTGCCATCATCCTCGTTGTTCTGGTCACCTTTCTTTTTCTGCAGAAACTCAACACCACCCTCATTCCCACCATCGCCATCTTTGTCTCTGTTATCGGCACATTCATCGGCATGACGGCCATGGGGTTTTCCATCAACCTGCTGACCCTCTTCGGCCTGGTCCTGGCCATCGGCATCGTCTGCGACGACGCCATCGTGGTGGTGGAGAACGTAGAGCGCAATATCGAGGAACACGGCCTTTCTCCCGGTGAAGCGACCATGGAAGCCATGCGGGAGGTGACAGGGCCTGTTATCGCCACCACTCTGGTCCTGATCGCCGTTTTTGTGCCGGTTGCCTTTTTGAGCGGCACAACAGGGGTCCTCTATCGGCAGTTCGCGGTCACCATCGCCATCTCGGTCGCCATCTCCAGCTTCGTTGCCCTGACCCTGACCCCTGCCCTGGCCGCCATCCTGATCAAGCCGTCCCGGGGCAAACCCAACGTCTTCTTCCGCTGGTTCAACAGATCCATGGACACCATGACCCGCTTCTATGCCCGGGGCGTCAGCCTGGTCATGCGCCGCAAGTTCCCGGCCCTTGCCGTGCTTGGTCTCATGATCCTGGCCATGGTCATCCTCTTTCAAAAAATTCCCGGCAGCTTTGTGCCGCCCGAGGACCAGGGCTATGTCTTTGCGGCGGTGATCCTTCCCGACGGCGCCAGCCTGGACCGCAGTGAGGAGATGACCCGGGAGGTGGCCCGCATATTTTCCTCGCATCCTTCCGTGCTGTACAGTTCGGCCCTTTCCGGATTCAGCCTGCTCGACGGACAGTTCAAGACCAACACCGGTTCAGTATTCGTGGCCCTCAGGGATTTTGACGAACGCAAGTCTCCTGATTTACAGGTCGACGCGCTCTTTGCCTATGTGGCGCCCAAACTTCGCGCCCTGCCGGACTGCGTGGCTATCCCGATCAACCCGCCTTCGATCCCGGGCCTCGGCACCCAGGGCGGTTTTGAGTTCTGGTTGCAGAACAGGGGAGGCGGCGGCGCCACGCGGTTGGCCGAAGTGAGCCGTGAAATTATCGAAAAATCATCTGAACGGCCCGAACTGGCCAGGCTCAACACCACCATCAACGCCGCCTCCCGCCAGCTCAAAACAGACGTGGATCGGAATCGGGCCGAGACGCTCGGCGTTTCCGTACCCGATGTCTTTGCCTCCCTGCAGACCCTGTTCGGTTCGCTCTACGTCAGCCAGTACAACAAGTACGGCCGGGTCTGGCAGGTCATCCTCCAGGCCGAGCCCGAGTACCGGGAAAAACCCGAGGATATCCAGAATATTTTCGTCCGGCAGAGCAGCGGCAAGATGGTGCCCCTGTCCGCCCTGGTCACCACCCAATATGTTACCGGGCCGGACCTTCTGCCCCGTTTCAATGGTTTCATGGCCGCAAAGATCACCGGTGACGCGGCGTCCGGCTTCAGTTCCGGTCAATCCATCAGCGCCATGGAAGAGGTGGCCGCCCAGGTGATGCCTGACGGCTTTACCTATTCCTGGTCGGGCCAGGCCTACGAGGAAAAGAAATCAAGCGGTTCCTCTGCCGTAATCTTCGGATTCGCCCTGGTCATGGTTTTTCTCATCCTGGCGGCTCAGTACGAACAGTGGTCCCTGCCCCTTGCCGTTATCACCGCCGTTCCCTTCGGAATATTCGGGGCCCTGGTCGCGGTCTGGCTGCGCGGCATGGAAAACGATGTCTACTTCCAGATCGGTCTGGTCACCCTGATCGGCCTCTCCGCCAAAAACGCCATTTTGATTGTGGAGTTTGCCGAACTGAAATACCAGGAAGGGCTCGCCCCCTTTGAGGCCGCTCTGGAAGCTGCAAGGCTGCGGCTGCGGCCCATCCTGATGACTTCCCTCTCCTTTATCCTGGGCGCCATGCCGCTGGTCCTGGCATCCGGCGCCGGAGCCGCGGCCCGTCATTCAATCGGCACCGGCATCATCGGCGGCATGATCGGCGCCACCACCCTGGCCCTCTTTTTCGTGCCCCTGTTCTATTACCTGATCGTCAGCGTCAAGGAATGGCGGACAGGGAGAAAGACCAGTAAACCAGGCCGGGAGAACCAATCATGACCCGCATTACCGCCCTCCTCGCCGCCACCATGCTGCTGTTTCTCCAGTCCTGCACGGTCGGGCCGGACTATGAACGACCTGAGCCCGACATGCCTGACACCTGGTTGTTTACCCCGCAAACGGCGGAAGAGACCGCCAATACTTCCTGGTGGGAGCAGTTCAACGATCCGGTTCTCAATAACCTGATCCGGACCGCGCTCCTGGGAAACAGGGACATCCGGGTTGCCGCGGCCCGGGTGGAACAGTTCATGGCCCGGCTCGACCAGGCCCGGTCCGGCCACTATCCGCAGCTCGGCTATGGCGCGGCCGGTTCCCGTGACCAGGCGTCGAAAAACCTGCTGCCCCCTGGTGTGGATTCCCTGTCCAGCACCTTCAGCGCAACCGTTAACGTCGGCTGGGAGCTGGATATATGGGGCCGCATCCGCCGGGCAAACGAGGCGGCACGGGCAAACCTGCTCGCTGCCGAGCAGGGCCGCAGAGCCGTTATTCTCAGCCTGGTTTCGTCCGTCGCCACGAGCTATATCACCCTTCGGACCCTTGATAAACAGCTCGAAATTTCGAAACGAACCCTGCAGAGCCGCAAAGGATCGCTGGACCTCTTTGAAAAAAAATTCAACGGCGGCGTTATTTCGCTTCTGACGCTGGCCCAGATCCGCTCGGAATATGAACAGGCTGCTGTTGCCATCCCGACGATAGAGCTGCAGCGGGAACAGGTCCAAAACGCCCTCTCCGTCCTGCTCGGCAGCAACCCCGGCTCTGTTCCCAGGGGCAGAGCCATCGACGAGATACCTCAGATACCCATACCGGCGGGGATACCATCAGATATCCTGACAAGGCGGCCGGACATTGTCCAGGCCGAACAGAACCTTATCGCCGCCAATGCCCTGATCGGAGTCGCCCGGGCCGAATATTTCCCGACTATCTCCCTGACCGGTCTTGCCGGACTGGCCAGCGGTGACCTGGCTGACCTTGTTCACGGCGACTCCTTTCTCTGGTCCCTTGGAGGAAACGCGACCGGAGCCATTTTCAGCGGCGGCCGGATCACGGCCGGAGTCAGACTGTCCGAGGCCTATTACCGTGAACTTCTGGCATCGTACCAACAGGCCATTTTAACAGCCCTGCGAGAGGTTGAGGACGCTCTCGCGGCCACGGCACGATCACGAGAGCGCCTGGAGGCTGAGAAACGCAGGGTCACGGCCCTGGCGGATTATGCCCGTCTGGCCCGGATGCGGTATGACAACGGCTACGCGAGCTATATCGAGGTGCTGGACGCAGAGCGCTCCCTCTTTGACGCGGAACTCAACGTTGTCAAAACAGAGGAAACAATCCTCACAAACCTGATACGCGCCTACAAGGCCATGGGCGGCGGCTGGGTGGGGGTTGCCGAGAATACCGCCGACACGGTGGATTTCCCCGAACCGGACACCAGCAGGAACACAAGCCATACTCACCCGTGAGATCTCAAGTCACACCGGGTAATACAGCGCGGATTCCGGCGAAATTCACAGGACCGGACAAGTTCCCGCAACGTAGCCGGCAAGAGCCGTTCTGATCCGCTCCAGGGGCTCCTGCCAGTTCCCGGGTTGTTTCTGGCGAAACAGCCGGACTCGCGGATACCACGGGCTGTCCTCCCGATTCTCAAACCAGCGCCAGTCGGCATAGACGGAAAGCAGCACCCAGGTCGGCACATCCAGGGCGGCGGCAAGATGCGCCACCGAGGTGCAGACACTGATCACCAGGTCCATCTGCAGCGCCAGGGCCCCGGTATGGGCGTAAGAAACGAGTTCCTGTTCAGGATCGACAACACCGCGCCCGGCAAGAGTCTCTTTTTCCGTGGGACTCAGCGGCACCTGCAGGCTGTAGAAATCAACATCCTGGATATCGATTCCATCAAGCAGCGTTTCCAGGGGACAGGAACGATGATGATTGATAATCTGGGTCGGATT
>JAJRTB010000204.1 GCA_024278495.1 Deltaproteobacteria bacterium | reverse complement strand
TTACCGGAGTGATCTGGTCCCAGGGCGCTCTCCTGGCCGTTGTTGTCAGGAAAGAGCTCGGCATTATCGAAGCGTTTAAGGCCGGCTGGGACTACCTCTGGCCGCTGACGTGGGTCATGACCATTATCTCGGGTATTCTTCTGACCGGCTTCACCCTGCTTATCATACCCGGAATGGTTTTCCTGGTCTGGTTCGCGTTCAATTTCTTTATCCTCTTTGACTCCGGTCACCGGGGCATGGACACGCTGCTGCTCAGCCGTGAATATGTCCGGGGATACTGGTGGAATACCTTTGGCAAACTGCTGCTTATCTGGATAATAACGGCCGTGGTGAGCATTATTCCGTTTATCGGCCAGGTCATCTCGCTGCTCTTCACCCCGTTCTGCCTCATCTTCATGCTCCACATCTACCGGGACCTCAAGGACCTCAAGGGGGAGCAGCAGGTGCCGCAGGACAATTCGGGCCGGATTTTCTGGTGGATCGTGTGCGGCATCGGCCTTATTCTGCCGGTCCTGGCCCTTGCCGGCGGCCTGATCGCCCTGTTCACCAGTAATCCCCAATGGCTGGAAACCATGCCCCATGCCATGGATGGCTTTCGTATCTGACCAGAGGCGGGAGCTGGGTTTCAGCCCCTGAACCCGTCAAGCAGACCGGACACGATCAGGCCGTAGAAGGAGTGACCGACCGAGCTGAAATACCAGCCCAGGTGGGTCATGCAGGACGTACAGTGACCATACTGCCACCGGTAGCCGGCAAACCAGGAAAACTCGTCGGTGCGTTCACCGTGGACGGCAATACCGGCGGCCCTCGCAAAGCAGCGGATCTCAAAGACAATACCGGCGGGATTGAAAAAGGTGTGCTGATGGCGGTCATTGACCGCGACGATATACTGATCCGCGGTCACCGGAAAACGGCAGGCCCGGCAGAGAATGCCGCCGGCGGAACCGGCATCCGGTTCATCCACAGGTTCTCCGCGCGGCACTGTCGGGCGGGGCGCCCCCTTTTCACGCAGCAGGAAAAGGTCAGAACATCCCTCCGGAGGTTCGGTAGTGGTCAACAATGGCATCCACCATGTCGCTGATGGTATAGCGTTCGGGCTGCACGTCAACCCGTAGCCCGTTCTTCTGCACAGTCTTTGCCGTAATCGGCCCGATGGCGGCGATCCTGACCCCTCGGAACAGCTCCTGCAACTCTGCTTCAGAGGCGGGATCCACCATGGTCAGGAAGTTGGTGACGGTCGAGGAGCTGGTAAAGGTGACCATGTCAATCCCGTGACCAGCCAGCTGCCCGCGCAACTGCTCCTTCCTGCCCGGCGGCGGCACGTTCCGGTAGACCGGGGCGACCACGACCGTTGCGCCCGCGTCCTCGAGCATCTCCGGCAGGATATCCCGGGCCACCTGGGCGCGGGGCAGCAGAATCCTGCTCCCCTTGACCCCCTCGGCAATCAGCGCCTCGGCCAGCCCCTCACCGGTAAATTTCTCCGGCACCAGATCGACCCTGATCCCGTATTTTTCAAGCTCCTCACCGGTGGCGCGGCCCACCACCGCGATCTTCACGGAATGGAGCCTGCGGCTGTCCAGGCCGCGTTCCCGCAGCCGCCTGAAAAACCAGGTGACCGCGTTCAGGCTGGTAAAGAGCAGCCAGTCGCATTGATCCAGATCCTCCAGTTCCCGGTCCAGGATCTGATAATCCTCCACCGGCTCGATATTGATGGTGGAATACTCCAGGCAGTCGGCCCCGTTCTCCTCAAGCAGGGCCACCAGCTCACTGGCCTGCTCCCGGGTACGGGTCACCACGATGCGTTTGCCGAACAGGGGCCGTTTTTCATACCAGTCAATGGTCCGCCGCAGCCTGACCACATCTCCGACAATAACCAGGGCCGGCGGTTTGATGTCCGCCTCCCTGACCACATCGGTAATCGTGGCCAGCGTCCCCTCCACCGAGCGCTGTTCCGGAGTCGAGGCCCAGCGGACCACGGCCACCGGGGTCTGAGGATCGCGACCGTGCTCGATCAGCTTGGCCGTGATAACGGGCAGGTTCTTGATGCCCATATAGACAACAATGGTGCCGGCGCCGGTGGCCAGTTTATCCCACCTGATATTAGATTCCTTCTTGGTCGGGTCCTCATGGCCGGTGATAAAGGCGACCGAGGCGGTGTACCGGCGGTGGGTGATGGGAATCCCGGCATAGGTAGCCGCGGCCGTGGCCGAGGTCACGCCGGGCACCACCTCAAACGGAATGCCGGCCTGGACCAGTTCCTCGATCTCCTCGGCGCCCCGGCCGAAAATAAAGGGGTCGCCGCCCTTTAAGCGGACCACCATGCTGCCGGCCAGGGCCTTTTCCACCAGCAGTTTATTGATTCCCTCCTGGGTAAAGGCGTGCAGGCCGCCGCCCTTCTTGCCCACGTAAATAAACTCGGCCGACCCGGGCACGTGGCGCAGGAGTTTTGTATTGGCCAGGTAGTCGTAGACCACCACTTCGGCCCGCTCCAGCAGATACCTGCCCCGCAGGGTCAGCAGACCCGGATCACCGGGTCCGGCGCCAACTAAATAAACCTTGCCGACCGACAGCTCTGATACATCTCTCTCACTCATCTCTGCGCCGCTTTCAGGAACCGTACACTTCAGCAAGGATGGCGCGGCCGCCCTGTTCAAGCAGCTTCCCGGCCAGTGTCGCGCCGAGCTGAGCAGCCTCGGCGGCCGGAGCGGCGGCCTCTTCCCTGAGGACTTCCCTGCCGTCCACGCTGGCAATCAGACCGGTCAGGGTAACCGTGTTCCCCTCGGTGGTGGCAAAGGCGCCGATGGGCACCTGGCAGCCGCCTTCCAGGCGCAGGAGAAAGGCCCGCTCGGCCGCTACGGCCACGGCCGTGGCCGGATGGTTGAGAAAGGAGACAGCCTCCAGCAGCTCATCGTCATCCTTGCGCAACTCAAGACCGAGCGCGCCCTGGCCGATGGCCGGCAGCATCTGCGCCGGCTCAAAGAGCGAGGTGATCCGGTCGGCCATGCCGAGCCGGTTCAGACCGGCCGCGGCCAGGATAATGGCATCGTAGCGGCCCTCGTCCAGCTTGCGCAGCCGGGTATCCAGGTTGCCGCGCAGATCCTCGATCACCAGGTCCGGCCGCAGACGGGCCAGCTGCGACTTGCGTCGCAGGCTGGAGGTGCCGACCGACGCGCCACGGGGCAGATCCATGACCGTCTTGTACTTCCTGGAAATAAAGGCGTCGCTGGGATTTTCCCGCTCCGTGACAATGGCCAGGTGCAGACCGTCCGGCAGGTCTGTGGGCACGTCCTTCATCGAATGAACGGCCAGATCGGCCCGGCCGTCCAGCAGGGCGTCCTCGATCTCCTTGACAAAGAGGCCCTTGCCGCCGACCTTGGCCAGGGGCACGTCCAGGATTTTGTCACCCCTGGTGGTGATCTTGACCAGCTCGACCGTGGTGCCGGGGTTGTGTTTTTCTATCTGCTCCTTGACCCAGGTGGACTGGGTAACGGCCAGCAGGCTGGCCCGGGTGCCTATCCGTATCTCTTTTCGCATCGTGTCTACCCTCTCACTCACTCTTCGTTTCCGCCAGGCGGTCCAGCAAAGACGCGGCCAGCAGGGGAATCATCAGTTCATGGTGGCCGGTAAAGTTAAAGCCCCGGCCCCCCTCCAGGGTAGGCCGGTGCACCACGTTGGTTGCCGGCCGGTACTGCCGGATAAAATCAAAATTCGCCGTGGTCAGGTCCCGGACCGTATGCCCCAGGTTCCGCACCACGGTCAGGGCCTTTAAAAACACCTCGGGCAGCAACACGGCCGAGCCGATATTGAGGTAGGCGCCGCCCTCAAGTTCCGCGACCAGGCGGCAGAAGACCCTGAAATCGTGGTGACTGGTCTGGCCGATAGCCGAGCCGTCCGCGCCCGGATGGATATGGATGATATCGGTGCCCACGGCCACGTGTACGGTGACTGGAATATCCAGCTTCCGGGCCCGGGCCAGCAGACTCTGGTCGTTATGGGGAAAATCCTGTTCCAGCAGGACCTCGCCCACGGCCTCGCCCAGGCCGATGTTCTTTTCCGCGCCCCGGCAGATGGCGCCGTTCAATACCTCGCCGGTCTCCCGGGCGGCTCCGAACGCGCCCGCACCCAGCACATCGGCCACCTCTTCCGAGGTGCGACCGACCATGGCGATCTCGGCATCGTGAACGATCCCGGCGCCGTTCATGGCTATGGCCGAGATGATGCCGCGCTCCATCAGGTCAATCAGAACCGGGTTGAGCCCCACCTTGATCACGTGCGCACCCATGCCGACCAGGATGGGCCGATCCAAGGTATGCGCCGCGGCAAGGCGCTCCACAAGCTCCGGAAAATCACGGCCGGCCAGCTGCCCGGGCAGAGCGGCCAGCAGCTCCCGGACCGTCATGCCGGGCCGGGCGGCCCGGGCAAAATCCGCCACCGTCACCTTGGAATGACGGTCATGGACCGAATAGGTCTGCAACCCCTTGAAATCCAGCGGCTCAACCATTGCCGAACAGCTCCTGCTCCACCAGGTCGCAGACCACGTGTTCCAGCCAGAGGTGGGTCTCCTGGATATGGGGGGTTGAACCGGACGGGACGTTGAGGAGAAGATCCACCAGGGGGCCGATCCTGCCGCCGGGGCTCTCCACCCCGCCGGTCAGCCCCACGGTCCGCATGCCGATCTTCCCCGCCGCCCTAAGCGCCTGGACGATATTCTCTGAGTTGCCGCTGGTGGAGATGGCCAGGGCCAGGTCTTCCGCCCTGCCCAGGGCCTGAACCTGCTTGGCAAAAACCTGGTCAAAACCGTAATCATTACCGATACTGGTCAGAACCGAGGTGTCGGTGGTCAGCGCGAGAGCCGGCAAAGGGGCCCGGTCCAGCTTGAACCGGTTGACAAACTCGGCCGCCAGGTGCTGGGCATCGGCCGCGCTGCCGCCGTTACCGAAGATGAGCAGCTTGCCGCCGCCCCGAAAGGTCTCCACTGTCCATTCAACCAGCCGGACGATCGAGTCGGCTTCAGCCTCGACAAAGGCCTGCTGCGCCTTGATTGACCGGGCCTGGTTTGCGGAAATAAGCGTTTTCATGCTGGCAACAATGTCCAAAAAAAACAGGCCTGTCAAACAAAAAACGTTTCCGCGCCCAGGCGCGGAAACGTTTGTAATCATGGCGCAGAGCCGAAAGAAAAATCAGTCCATCTGACTGAGGATGCTCTCGGACACGTCCTGGATGGACTTGGAACCGTCCACCGAGATCACCTTGGGGCCGTCAACATTCTTGAAAAAGTTGACCGCGGCCATGGTACCGGTGGTCTCGTCATAATAGATATCATGACGCTTGTTGATGGCCTCCTCGTCCTGATCATCGGCCCGGGTGTTGAGATCACCTCCGCAGACCCGGCAGACCAGCTTACCGTCCTTTTCCACCGGTTTGATCGCTTCAAAAGCGATGTGGTTGGGATGATTGTTGTCGTTGACGCAGAGGCGCCGGCCCATGATCCGGTCCTTGGCAATCTGACGGTCCAGGACGATCTCAATCACATAATCAAGCTTCATGCCGGACTCGTTAAGGGCCTTGTCCAGGGCCTCGGCCTGGGCAAGGGAGCGGGGGAAACCGTCCAGGAGCCAGCCTTTTTCCCTGGACCTGGCCAGGGTCTCCAGGACCATGGGAATGGTGATATCGTCGGGCACCAGGTCACCGCGGTCAATATACTCCTTGGCCTTCTTGCCCAGCTCGGTGCCGCCTTTGATATGCTCACGGAAGATCGCGCCGGACTCGATATGATCGATGTTGTACTTCTTCTGGACAATAGCGCCCTGGGTGCCCTTGCCGCTGCCGTTTGGTCCAAATGCCAGAATATTCATAGCTTTCTCCATGTGTTGAAATTAAAAATGATACGTAAACAACCGATTAAAATAAAAGCAAAAAGCTGCATGCCACAGATGAATGACAATTCATTGAGCAGCAAACTATACCGTAACTTCGCCGTTTCCGCCATGAAAATCCTGGAAAAAACTTCCCGACCGGAACCCTGTCGCAGTGACGATTGAAATGCGTCATGAATGATCCGCAGGCCTGATATTCACCCCCTGATTTTTCGGGTTCACTTTGACAAGAAGGTTCAAAAAGAGTAAATGTTGCCGGTATTACAGAGAAGATCTGTTCACTTATTTTTTTAACGATACAGGGATATGAAAGAAATCAAGATAGGACTTATCGGGTTCGGTACCGTGGGCAGCGGCCTGGCTGAAGTACTCATGGACCAGCAGGAGCGGCTGGCCAGGCGCAGCAGCCTTTCCATCCGTCTGGCCAGGGTGGCGGACATCAACATCAAAGAACTGCCGCCCCGGTTCAAGGACGTCGAGCTGACCAATGACGCCGAAGACCTCTTCAACGATCCGGACATCGATATCGTGGTGGAGCTGATCGGCGGCATTGAACCGGCCAAGACCTTTATGCTCAAGGCCATTGCCGCGGGCAAACACGTGGTCACCGCCAACAAGGCCCTTATCTCCCAGGAAGGCTGGGAGATTTTTTCAGCTGCGGCCGAAAAGGGGGTTGAAGTGGGGTTTGAGGCCAGCGTGGGCGGCGGCATTCCGGTGATCAAGGCCCTCAAGGAAGGGCTGGTCGCCAACAGGATAGCGTCGATCATGGGCATCATGAACGGCACGGCCAACTATATCCTGACCCGGATGACCCGGGAGGGCGCACCCTTTGCCGAAGTGCTGAGGGACGCCCAGGAGCTCGGCTTTGCCGAGGCCGATCCCACCTATGACATCGAGGGCATCGACACCGCCCACAAGCTGGCCATCCTGATCACCATGTCCTACGGCATGAAGATCGGCCTGGACGAGATCACCATCGAGGGCATCACCAATATCGAACCCATTGATATCCAGTTTGCCCGGGAATTCGGCTACCGGATCAAGCTGCTGGCCATCAGCCGCAACCACGGCGACCATGTCGAGGCCCGTGTCCACCCGACCATGGTGCCGGAAAGCCACCTGCTGGCCAGCATCAACGGCGCCTACAACGCCATCCATTTCAGCGGCGACGCCGTGGGCAACGTGCTGCTCTACGGCCAGGGCGCGGGCAAGATGCCCACCGGCAGCGCCGTGGCCGCGGACGTGGTCGATATCGCCAGAAACATCACGGCCGGCTCCATCAACCGGGTCCCGGCCCTCTCCTACCTGCCGGAGGAGATCACCAGCCGCGGCATCACACCCATGAACGAGCTGGAGTGCCCCTATTACTTCCGGATCTCGGCCCGGGACGAGCCCGGCGTGCTGGCGGCGGTCTCGGGTATCTTGAGCAAACACGACATCAGTATTGAGTCGGTCATCCAGAAGGGCCGCAAGGAAAGCGGCCCGGTCTCCATTGTCATGCGCACCCACGGCGCCCGGGAAAACGAGGTCCGCCAGGCTCTGGATGAAATCGACTGACTGGATG
Source organism: Deltaproteobacteria bacterium (assembly GCA_024278495.1). Classification (GTDB taxonomy): domain Bacteria; phylum Desulfobacterota; class Desulfobulbia; order Desulfobulbales; family Desulfobulbaceae; genus UBA10518. The sequence continues at coordinate 3,997 of JAJRTB010000204.1, read as the reverse complement.
CCGTCACCAGCGAAACGGTCAAGATCCGCATCCTGGAAGACGACGAGTAAACACACGCATCTGCCCATGAAATACATCCTACTGGTGGGCGACGGCATGGGCGACATACCCATCCCGGCGCTCGGTGACCAGACCCCGCTTGAGGCGGCACGCAAACCGACCACGGACCGACTGGCCAGAGAAGGCGAGCTGCTCCTGGTCAAAACAGTGCCCCGTGGATTCGCGCCGGGCAGCGACGTGGCCAATCTCTCCCTGCTCGGTTTTGAGCCGGAACAGTGTTATACCGGCCGGGCCCCCCTGGAGGCGGCCAGCATGGGCGTGGAGATCGAAACCGACGAGATCGCCTTCCGCTGCAATCTGGTGACCATCAAACGGTCCGACCCGGACCATGTCACCATGATCGACTTCAGCGCCGGTCATATCTCGACCAAGGAGGCGACCGAGCTGATCAAGGCCATCCAGGCGGCCTGCGGCAGCAACATTATCAAACTCTATCCCGGCATCAGCTACCGTCACCTCCTGATCGTCAAAAACGGTTTTCCCGGCCTGACCACGGTGCCGCCCCACGATTACATGGACCAGGACGTGACCCGTTTCTACAACGATTACCTGCGCTTTGGCCCCATGCGGGAGCTGATGGAGAAAAGCGAGGCCGTCCTGGCCGGCCATCCGGTCAACCGGGAGCGGCTTGAACAGGGCCTGGAACCGGCCAACTCCATCTGGCCCTGGGGCGAGGGCCGTCCGGTGGAAATGGAACCGTTCAAAGCCCGTTACGGCATCAGCGGCAGCCTGATTTCCGCTGTTGATCTGCTCAAGGGCATCGGGGTCTGCTGCGGCCTTGAAATCATCAACGTGGAAGGCGCCACCGGTTACCTGGACACCAACTACGAGGGCAAGGCCCGGGCCGCCCTGGACGCCCTGCGGAAAAAAGACTTTGTGCTCGTCCACGTGGAAGCCCCGGACGAGGCCGGTCACCAGGGCCTGGCCACGGAAAAAAAGCAGGCCATCGAAGACTTTGACGACCTGATCGTCAAACCTATTGTCGAGGAACTGGAAGAGCGGGGCGAGCCGTTCCGGCTGGTCGTCACCATGGACCACTACACCCCGGTCAGCCGCCGGACCCACGAGGACTGGCCCGTGCCCATGCTCATCTATGATTCACGGGGCACGGCCCATCCGGCAGGGCTCTCCTACACCGAGGCCCATGCCAAACAGGCAGTGGCGAAAAACGGCCTGAACCTGCCCAGCGGCGCCGCCTTTTTCAGACGTTTCCTGCAGCAGGACAAGAACGCATGAGCAAAATGCTTATCACTATTCCAGACACTGCTTTCCGCCTGCGCCACCGCGTAATATACGGGGACACCGATGCCGGAGGCGTGGTCTATAACGGCAACTACCTGCGTTATTTTGAAATGGGCCGGACCGAGATGATGCGCTCCCACGACATGCCCTACAGCGCCATCGAGCAAATGGGCCTGATCCTGCCGGTGACCGAAACGTACCTGCGCTACAAGGCTCCGGCCCGCTATGACGACCTGATCACCATCATCACCGCCCTGGTGGAAGTAAAAAAAGTTTCCTGCCGATTTGACTACAAGATCGTCCTGGAGCAGGAAGACAAGCAGGAACAACTCCTGGTCAAGGGATTCACCATCCACGCCTGCGTCAACCGGCAGGGCAGGCTGACTCCCCTGCCCGGCCCGGTCAGGCTGGCCATGGAACAGGTCTGCGTCCAGCCCGGCTGATCAGATCCGTCAACCATCCTGAAAACACTCTTCCGGTCAGGCGGAAGATCGTCCCATTCAACTTGACAATTCAGAAAATGCTGCTATAGTCTCTTTCACGTGACGCGGGGTGGAGCAGTCTGGTAGCTCGTCGGGCTCATAACCCGAAGGTCAGAGGTTCAAATCCTCTCCCCGCTACCAAGAGGTATTTCTGGGTTTCAGCATTTTTTGGCTGAAACCCTTTTTTTGTGCCCAATTTCGGCTCCTGAGATCAGGAATAACTTCCCTGACCGCTGCCTTGTCCACCGTGTTGCCGGGAAAAACATGATGACAGAGCGGAAAGCCTTCCCGGGGGTCATGACCATGCCGATAACGACCTGTCGCCGGTCAGGTCGACTGTCACGACTGTAGCCGTACCTGCGCAGATCATCCATGACCAGGGATCGGTCCCCTTCAAAATAGGTCGAGGTGATATCATAGAAAACCAGGCTCAGCTTCTCCTGTTTGCCGACAAGGCGCCGGGCAACCAGGGGCTCGGCCTTTTCCTTTCCCTCAATCAGCCGGTCCATGGCCCGAAGCAGATGATGGTATGATGGTTTTTTGTTTGTATCCAGGTCATGAAAAACCGAATCCAGCCAGTCCAGCAGGGCCAGTTTACTGCACGGATCGCAGATACGGTTGACAACAAGCAGCCTGATCAGGGCTGAGGCATCAAAAGAGACTCCACCCCTGATCCCGGTTTTATCCAGGGCAGAGGATAGGCGCAACTCTAATTTATGATCAACGGTGTCTCATTTTCATTGACATATTCCGCTAAAGGTAGCGCCTTGTTAGGCCTACACGCCCACTCGAGAATGAACGGGCTTAAAGACTTTGTTCTTTTCAAGAACCAATATAGAGTCGTGGATATGAATGCCGGAGCAGTCTTTGCTGATAGCGGCTTGTTTCAATTTGTTTCTGTGATACCAGTGGTGCATATCATCTATCAAATCCATCGCAAATCTGAAGAAATTGTTTTTAGATCTATACCCTCCGCCGAATCGTCTCCAGTAGGCAGCGTGTAAGTCTTCAATCATATATATTCCACCATAACTCAAATGGGGAAATAGATATTTTAGTGTGGCTGGAATATGATCCATATGGTGACTGCCGTCGTCCAAAATTATATCTACGCCTCCCATCTCCTTAACAACAGACTCCAAAAAGCAGCGGTCAGTCTGAGAGCCGATTCTAACTTGCCCATCAAGGCCGTTCAATTTCTCACACTTAGGATTAATGTCAATACCAAAAATAATGGCATCATCGCCAAAGTATTTTCTCCACAGATGAAGACTACCGCCATTGCTTACGCCAATCTCAAGAAATCTTATTTTTGGCCCGCGGAAAGATGAAAAATAGCGATCATATAAGGGGATGTAATGGTGCCACTTATGAACAATACCCCCCTTATTATTGGCGAATAAATCAAGCAACTGGCTATCGTGTTTATACTTTTCTTGTATATCTCTTTTAATATCCGAGGTCGCGTCAGAATTAAAGCTGAATTGACGTATCCTTTCGTTAGAGCGTTTTGTTCTATACCAATTGATTAAAATATTTGGTATCATGGGTTTTTCGACTGTTTTTAAGTTCCTGGATTTGTATAATAAGTTAGCCGCTCTCCCCCTCTGTCAGGATAGATGTCGCGTTCTCTGAAAATATTCTCTAAGTTGAGGGGGAAGATACGAGGAGGACGCAATATGTCGAAGTATTCACCGGAATTCAAGGAGCAGGTGGTGCGGAAGATGATGCTACGGCTTTCTTCATCCATGCAGTAAAAGGCTCATCCGTTTTCTGCAATTAATGCTGCGGATCAATCCGTTTTCCCTGTTTCGCGCGAAAAAACTCCACAGACCGGGGATTACCTGCCCGTTGTGCGGAGCGAAAATGACGATCATCGCCACCAGAATAACCAAACCGCAGTCTTTTCAGCCGGCGGCCTGTCCGGTTTGACAAAGGGAGCAGATGGTTATGTAACCGGGACAAGACATCGCAGGGCGCCAATACAAGTCCGGTTCAACCGGGAAGGGAGTAGTACGCCCGAAAACCGTTCGATTTCACCGCTAATTATCTCCATTCCCGGCACATCGACTGCCACCATCACCTTTTCCGCAACGAAAAGGCCATGACGTTCGTCCTGTCGGTCCAGGCAGGTTCCAGCACAAAAAAGCTATTTTCTATATAATACCGGGCTTGTCCAACAAACGGTTCAGATTGTGGCTCGCTTCGCTCTC
>JAJRTB010000203.1 GCA_024278495.1 Deltaproteobacteria bacterium | reverse complement strand
GGTTCCACCATCAACCGGGACCAGCTCAAGGCCTGGGTCGACTATGCCCGGGACAACCGGGCCCTGATCCTCTTTGACGCGGCCTACGAGGCCTTTATCCGCGACGACTCCCTGCCCCGTTCCATCTTTGAGATCGAGGGGGCCCGGGAGGTGGCTGTCGAGTTCCGTTCCTTTTCCAAGAACGCCGGCTTTACCGGCACCCGCTGCGCCTATACGGTGGTCCCCAGGGAGTGCCGGGCCTTTGACCATGAGGGCAACAGCCGGCTGCTGCATCCCCTGTGGAACCGGCGCCACTGTACCAAGTTCAACGGGGTGTCCTACCCGGTCCAGCGGGCGGCGGCAGCTGTCTACAGCGAGAAGGGCAGGGCCCAGACCAGGGAGCTGGTGGATTATTATATGGAGAACGCCCGCCTGATCGCCGAAGCCATCCGTGCGCTGGGCTTCCACTACGTGGGCGGAGAACACTCGCCCTATGTCTGGATCTCCGGTGACCGGGATTCCTGGGAATTTTTTGACACCCTGCTGAACGAGACCGGCGTGGTCTGCACGCCCGGGGCCGGATTCGGCAAGTGCGGCCAGGGCTATATCCGACTCTCCGCCTTCAACTCCCGCGAAAACGTGGTCCGGGCCATGGAGCGGATCCGCGCCTCCCTGGGTTCCTGATAAGCGGCCTGATCCTCAGGCCGTGATGGCGCCGCCTCAGGTGAAGCCGGAGCCGGCCGTACAGGCAAAGCACCAGGTATCGGTCATGATCGGGACACCCGGTTCCGGTTTTCCCGCTTCAGAGACGTGAACCGGGCTGCCGCCGCAGGGCAGGCCCGCGGCCAGGTTGAAGTCGCAGTCATAGAGAATCCCGTCCCAGGATACCGACACCAGGCTCCGGCACATGAGCCCGGAGATCGTGGCCGGGTTGAAACCGCCTTTCAGCCTGGCCATGTAGGCCTCCAGATTGCCCGATTGTTCCAGCCAGGCCCGGAAACGGCCCAGCGGCATGTTGGCAAAGGTGTAGAGGCCGGTAAAGTCGATATTCCATTTACGGGCCAGGTCGGTTTTAAATTTTTTTTCCGCGGCGCACTGGTCCACCGGCAGAAAGGCTCCGGCCGGATTGGCCACCAGGAACAGGTCAAGGCCCGTCCCTGTCCGGCCATAGCCCAGCTTGTTCAACTCCTTGAGCATGGCCACGCTTTTCTGCCAGACGCCCCTGCCCCGCTGCGCATCGGCCTGGCCCTCGTTGGTCGAGGGAAACGAGGCCACCAGGGTGATTCGCCGGTCCCGGCACAGGCCAAGCAGCTCCTCTCTTCCCTTCTCCATAAGCGCCACAAGGTTGGTGCGCAGCATAACGGTGTCGGCCAGACCGGCGGCCTGTTCCAGCAGGTATCCGATGTCAGGAACCAGTTCCGGCGCGCCGCCGGTGATGTCGATCACTTTGAACCCGGAGCGCTTCGCAAACGCGATCACCTGTTCCATGGTCCCCCGGTCCATGATCTCGGTCCGGCCGGGCCCGGCCTCCACGTGGCAGTGGCGGCAGGCCAGGTTGCAGAGAAAACCGACATTGACCTGGAGGGTGGAGGTCCTGGCCCGCGTCAGCTCCAGCGCGTGTTCGGCCAGGATTTTCTGAAACCCGTTCATCCGGAGCTGTTCTACAGGGAGATCTTGCTGCAGACGTTGCGCATCTGCACCCCATGGACCAGGGAGGCGCCGCCGCGGATGGCGCAGGCCACGTGGATGGCCTCGGTCATCTCCGCCTTGTTGGAGCCCTTTTCCAGGCAGGTCGTGGTATAGGCGTCGATACAGTAGGGACATTGGACCGCGTGGGCCACGGCCAGGGCGATCAGGGCCTTTTCCCGCTCGGTCAGCTCGCCCTCGGCAAACACGGCCTGGTAGTAGTCAAAGAATTTTTTCGCAACCTCCGGGGCTTCCTCCCCGATTTCGCCGAATTTGGCAAGGTCGCCTGGATCGTAATAGGTCTGCATGGCTACTCCTCTGGAAAAAGGACATATGATGAAAGAAAATATTTTGCACACTATTGCCCATTCCGAAATAGGGGTCAATCTTGAAATGGAGCTCCCGGGGAAATCAGGTCGGATCCTGCCCGGTCTCTGGTTTCTGATAGGACGGACAGTACCAGGTAGCCCGGCCGGCCAGCGCAGTTTTTTGAATTGTTGTCCGGCACCGCCGACACGGCCGCCCGTCGCGCCGGTAGACCCGGAACCGGACCTGGAAATAGCCTGGCCGGCCGCCTGCGCCCAGGAAATCCGATATGGTGGAGCCGCCTGCCTTGATCGCTTCCCGCAGGACCCGGCGGCTGACCGTGACCACGCGGCGCCACTGTTCCGGTTCGAGCTGCCTGGCCGGTGTCAGGGGATGGATTCGGGCGCCAAAGAGGATTTCGTTGGCGTAGATGTTGCCGATACCGGCAACCATTTTCCCGTCCATGAGAAAGTTTTTCACCGGTTGGCTGCGGGCCTTGCCCTGTTGCTGGAGATAGGCGGCGGTAAAGGCCCGGCCAAGCGGTTCCGGTCCGGCGTCGCGGAAAAACCGGTACTCCGTGTGTTCGGCCTCAGTCGGCGGCCAGACCATGATGCACCCGAAGCGGCGGGCGTCGTTGAAACGCAGTTCCAGGCCGGAGTCAAGGAGCAGCCGCAAATGGTCGTGGCGTTCCCGGGGCATTGCGCCCGACACCAGGGTGAGCCTGCCGGTCATGCCGAGATGGATGACCAGCACAGCCCTGTTTGCCAGCCGCAGGAGCAGGTACTTGGCCCGCCGGTCTATCGTGACGATCTGTTGGCCGTTAATGTGATGTTTCAGGTTGTTACGCGGCATCGGCAGTCGCAGCCGTTTGTTGCTCCAGGAGCTTTGCATTATTCTGCGACCGGGCAGCTCGGGCAGCAGGCCCTGCCGGATGACCTCGACCTCGGGCAGTTCAGGCATGATCACCTTCCGCCATGGTCCAGGCCAGGACGTATTCGCCCAGGACAGTTGCGGTCACCCGGGAGATGCGTCTTTCGTGTTCACAACGGCACCGCAGGGTCATGCACCCTGACTGTTCGTGTTCCTGAAGCGATTCCAGCCGGATGCCCTGGAAGATAACGGGCTGGTCGCTGAGCAGGGATTTTTTCACCGCCTCCTTGGCGGACCAGAGCAGGGTCAAGCGGGCGGCTTCGTTCATTTGTACCGGCCTGTCCCGCAAGAGTTTTCGCTCTGCCTTGTCGGCAAAACGATCAACGACTCTGAGAGGCTGGCCGGTTATTTTCTGGATGTCGATGCCGCAGGAGACGGCCCGGGTGGCCAGGGCAACCGCGCGGGAGCGGCTGTGCGAGATGGACAGGGCAAGATTTTCTCCGGCGGCAGGGCCGTGCAGGACAGGAACGCCGTCCGGCGAAGCAAGGATGGAGATCCCGGCTGGTTCGGGTGGGCGGCCGGTTGCGAGAGTACGGACACAGACCTTGGCACAAAGCCGGCCACCCAGCCATTCTCGCCGCCGTTTTGCATAGGAGAGCGTGCTGAGGAATTCCAGTTCCCGGGTGGACAGAAGCGGCGCCACTGACTGATAGTCAGCTTTTCCGGTCAACTGATCCAGACCGGTCAGATCCATGAGTGCCATGCAGAACCGGACGCCGGCTGCCGGCTCGGTCGTGCGGACTGTCAGGCCGCCGGTGAGCTGTATTTTTGTGGAAAAGAGGGGGCACATGACAGTGAGCGTTTCGGTTTCAACGGACAAATCCTTGTTTTGTCGGACTGGTTCAGTATAATAAGGGGATTGCAAGCGTGGTGGCGTTGCACGAAGTCGCCGCCGGCGTGCTGAACCACGCCTCCGTTCCGAAATTTGCGCGTCTTGCTTTTTCCTGAATCCGTGACGAAAATTCGCGGCTTTGGCAACTAACGTATTGAAAAAGTGAAATATTTATTCTCTCATTCAACCAGACAAGTTCTCACTCGACATCGCCCGTCAGAGCGCCCACCCGCGGCCCATCTGAAAGCGATCAAACCATGGGGCATAGGTTACTATAGCCCCATGGCGGCGGCTTTTTACGAGTTCATCAACCTTTCATGGATTGACGATGATTTCCCTAAACGATATTACCTCATTTGATGTTATTGTTGTCCTTCTTTTTCTCCTGCCGGTCATTCGCGGCGCCTGGATCGGGCTCCTGCGCCAGTTGGCCGTGTTCCTGGCCCTGATCGGCAGCTATCTCCTGGCCGGGAATCTGACCCCTGATCTGATGCTTCTGCTGGAGCCGTATATCGAAACCCCCAAGACCGTCTTTTTTCTCGGCTTTACCCTGCTCTTTGTGGTGGGCGCCGTGTTTTTTCTGCTCCTGGGCAAGGCGTTGCATCTGGTCATGGAGCTGTCCCTGGTGGGCTGGTTTGATCGGGTCCTGGGCTTGATGCTGGGCCTGGTCAAGGGTGTTTTTCTTACGTCGTTTCTCTACATGGTTGTCAGTTCCAGCACCGTTGCCACCCATGACCTGCTGGCCAGGTCCCAGACCACCCCCTATCTGGAGCAGGGCGCTGAGTTCGTGCGCAAGGTTATCTCTGATCCTGAGGTACGGGAGCTGTTTACCCCGAAACGGCCGGCGATTCTTCCCGAGCTTGAACCCGCCCTGCAGCAGGTTGAGGAGATGTATGAAAAAATCATGCCCGGCACGGACGATCGGGAGGCTCAGGACTGATCTGTTTTTCCGTCTCTTCCGGTTCGGCGGTAATACCAGCTCCGCAGGGTGCGCGGGTCAACCCCGAGAAAATACCCGGCCAGCATGACCTGGTTGATCAACGTGGTGCGGAGTACCCCGAGTTCCTGCCAGCGCCGGGCCGAGGTCGTGACGGAGGACGCCGCAATGCGGACGGCACCGATCGACCTGAGCCGCCTCACAAACTCCAGGTCTTCCATTATCGGCAGGTCTTTGAATCCGCCAGCCCGCTTGAAGACCTCTTTCCGAAGAAAAATTCCCTGGTCCCCGTAGGGCAGCTGCAACAGTTTTGCGCGCAGGTTTGCCCCCCTCTCAACCAGGCGGCAACCGATTCCAGCTCCGTCGATTCGCAGGTGAAAGGCTCCGGCCGCTGTCCCCGGGCTGGCCAGAGTATGGTGTATGCGGGCGATAAAATCCGGCGGCAAACCCGTATCGCAATGGAGAAAGAGCAGGACGGTGCCGGATGCCGCGTCGGCCCCGAGATTCAGACGGCAGCCGCGACCTGCGCGGCTTGTGAGGACTTGGGCTCCCAGTTGTCGGGCCACTTTCCTGGTCTGATCCGTACTGCCGCCGTCTGCAACTATGACCTGCAGGTCCGGGCCGGCCTGCAGGACGGCCAGTTGCGCCCGGAGCTGATTTTCCTCATTCAGGGTGGGTATAATTACTGAAATATGCGAGGTCTTCGGGGCGGTCAACGTCGTGCAGCTCCTGCAGGGTTGCAATCGTCAGGTTCATTGTGCCGGCCCGTTCGACTGTCTGGGCAAAGGGTAAAGCCGTACCCCAGGAAATATGAGAAAACAGGGCTGTTTCCTGGTTTCTGTCCATACCGGCGCGGAGACCGATAAGGTAATAGCCGCCGTCAGCGGCAGGGCCAAGCACAAGGTCGTTGTGTCGTATCAGTTCGAGGGCCTGTTCCAGG
>JAJRTB010000202.1 GCA_024278495.1 Deltaproteobacteria bacterium | reverse complement strand
CGCCATACCTCATTTGCATCGGTCATGGTCATGCCCGAGCTGGACGAAACAATTGATATTGACATTCATGAGAAGGATCTGCGGATCGACACCTACCGGGCCAGCGGCGCGGGCGGTCAGCACGTCAACAAAACCGACTCGGCCATCCGCATCACCCATCTGCCCACCGGCATCGTGGTCCAGTGCCAGAACGAGCGCTCCCAGCACCGCAACAAGGACATGGCCATGAAGATGCTCATGGCCCGGCTCTACGAGAAGGAAAAGGAGGAGCAGGCCAGGGAGCAGGAAAACCTGCACGGCGATAAAAAGGATATTGCCTGGGGCAGCCAGATCCGTTCGTATGTCCTGCAGCCCTACCGGTTGATCAAGGATCACCGGACCGGCCACGAGGACGGTAATGTCGACGCGGTGCTGTACGGGCGGCTGGATCCCTTTATCAAGTCGTATCTCCTGTGGCAACCTTGAGCGGCTGAAGTACGGAGCTGATTTCCCGGGACCGGTATGAGTCTGCAGCAAGCCAAAGAGTGCGCCCATTGCGGGAGCTGCACGGTTGTCTGTCCGGTGTTCCGTGTGACCGGGAGGGAATCCCTGACCGCCCGGGGCAAGCTGCACCTGCTCTCGTCCGGGCTGGGCCGGGACCCGTCCGTCAACTTCCAGAATCTCTTCAGCATGTGTCTGCTCTGCGGAGCCTGCGAGGCGTCCTGCAGCCGGTCCCTGCCCATCCGGACCATAGTGGCGCAGGCCAGGTCCGGGTTTTCGTTTTTTCACGGCCCCCGTTCCCTGCAACGGGCCGCCGTCCGCCTGGGCCTCTCCCGGCCGAACCTGCTGGCGGCGCTGGTCCGGGCCGGGTTGAAACTGGCAGACCTGGACCTGCTGCCCCGGGACAGCGGGCTGCGACTCAGGCTCGGGCTGCTTCAGCGCCGCCCGGATCCTGAAGAGGCTGAAGAGGGGGGCTCCAGACCAGTTGGCCGGGTTGATGCCGGAGGACAGGATGCGGTGTATTTCAGCGGCTGTCTGGCCCGATATATCCAGCCGGCAGTGGCCACGGCCACGGAGCGGCTCTACCGGCGGCAATCCGGCAAAAGACTGGTCGCGCCGCCGGATCAGGCGTGCTGTGGTCTGGCTGCCCGGGCCGCCGGCAGGGTTGAGGAGGCCCGTGGCCTGGCCCGGCGGAATATCGCCGCCTTTGAGGTCTCGACCGGACCTGTCCTGACCTCGTGTGCCTCCTGTTTTGCTCACCTGCTGTCCTATCCTGAGCTGCTTGAGGATGATCCCGCCTGGCATGCCCGGGCGCGTGCCTTCAGCGCCCGGGTGCGGGAGTTCTCCGGCTTCTTCCGGGCCGGGATTGTCCAGGCGTCCCCGGAGGCCGGCGAGCCGTTGCGGTTGCACTACCATGAGCCCTGTCACCTGCGCTTTGATGAAAACAACAGGCAGGCCACCCGGGATATTCTGGACCGTATCGGTAATATCACCAGGACAGAGTCCGAAGAAACATCCGGGTGTTGCGGTCAGGGCGGTCTTTTTCACATCGCCCACCCGGACCTGTCCGGCCGGATTTTTGACGCACTGGCGGACGCGACCGCGCAGGCCGCGCCGGATCTTGTTGTCACAACCTGCTCCGGCTGTCTGCTGCAGTGGCAGGAGGGACTGGCAGCGCGAAAGAGCAGGACAAGGGGCGTCCACCTGGCCGTGTTCCTGGGAGAGTGCTGCGCGGATACCATCTGATGCGGGGCCTGCCGAAGAAAACACTTGTCCTGAAGGACCGCTGTTGCTAAGAAGAGCTTTACGCGGGAGGTAAGTGATCAGGGGCAGGTACAATCGCAGAGTTGCAAACCCTGTGACGAGTTACCGCGGGAGTTGTCGAGTCACGGGTGCCGGAGCCCGCAAACGGCTGCATCCCGGATGGAGTATGGATAACAGGGTAATGGGTCTGAACTGTCATGGTCTTGAACATCAGGCATCAGCAGGAAGAGCGCGAACGCAGGGAGTTGTCTCCGTATGCCTGTCTCAGCTCCGAATCAAGGGGCAGGCAGCGGGAGGAGTCGAACCGCTGCGATTTGCGCACCGTGTTTCAGCGGGACCGGGACCGGGTCATCCACTCCAAGACCTTTCGTCGTCTCAAGCACAAGACCCAGGTCTTCCTGGCCCCGACCGGCGACCATTACCGGACCCGGCTGACCCATGTGCTTGAAGTTTCCCAGATCGCCCGCACTATTGCGGTCTGTCTTCGGCTGAACGAGTACCTGGCCGAGGCCATCGCCCTGGCCCATGACCTGGGGCACACCCCTTTTGGTCATGCCGGGGAGTTCAGCCTGGACAAGCTCCATCCCGGCGGTTTCAAACATAATATTCAGAGCCTGCGGGTGGTTGACGTGCTGGAAAATAACCGTCGGGGCCTGAATCTGACCTGGGAGGTCAGAAACGGCATTGCCAAGCATTCCAAGGGATATGGAGAGATTCTGCCTGAAGACACTTCGGAGCTGCCTGCCACGCTTGAGGGGCAGGTTGTCCGGGTGGCGGATATCATGGCGTATGTGAATCACGACCTGGACGATGCCCTGCGGGCCGGCATGATCCGTCACGCCGACCTGCCCGTCGATCTCAGGGAGGTGGTGGGCGACAGCTCTTCCGAACGGATTGACGCCATGGTCCGTGACCTGGTCACGGAAACGGCGCGGGCGGACGACGGACAGCTCCGTCTGAGCGGGCGGATGCAGGAGACCATCACCCGGTTGCGTGCATTCCTCTACGACAATGTGTACCGGAACTACCAGGTTCATAACGAGTTTGTCAAGGCGCGCAAAATTATCAGGGAACTCTATGAATATTTTCTTGACCATGAGTTTCCCGATAATGCAGCCTCCTGCCGCGACCAAAAACGGCGTATTGATGAAGAAAACCCGGACAGGGGCAACAGCCCCCGCCGGGTCTGCGATTTCATTGCCGGCATGACTGACCGGTATGCCCTGGACCTGCATACCCATATTTTTATGCCAACGCCCTGGAACGTGTTGTAGCAGGTCACAGGGGCCGAAGGATACAAAAAATCCTGAATCCGTGGGCGCTCTGACAGGCGGGTGCGAACCCGTCTGGTTGAATGTGTGAACAAATATTTCACTTTTTCAATGCATTAGTTGCCAAAGCCACAAATTTTCGTCACGGATCCAGGAAGTAACAAAACTCAGCATAAACGGAATACAGATGCAATCTGAAAAAAAGACCGAAATCTCAACGCATTATGATCTGCCCAAGGCGTATGAGTTCAGAGAGGTGGAGCAGCGCTGGTACGCCTTCTGGGAGGAACACAAGACCTTTGGGGCGACCATGGAGGAGGGGCGCGACTCCTTTTCCATTGTCATCCCGCCGCCCAATGTGACCGGGGTCCTCCATATCGGCCATGCTTTAAACAACACTCTCCAGGATATCCTGGTACGCTATCACCGGATGAAGGGTGACAACACCCTGTGGGTGCCGGGCACGGATCATGCCGGGATCGCCACCCAGAACGTGGTGGAACGTCAGCTCGCAACCGAGAACAAGACCCGCCACGATCTGGGGCGTGACAAGTTCATCGAGCGGGTCTGGGCCTGGCGCGCGGAAAAGGGCGGCACCATCATCAACCAGTTGAAACGGGTCGGCGCTTCCTGTGACTGGGACCGGGAGCGGTTCACCATGGACGAGGGGCTGTCCAGGGCGGTGCGCGAGGTCTTTGTCCGCCTTTATCACGAGGGACTCATCTACAAGGGTGACTATATCGTCAACTGGTGTCCCCGCTGTCACACCGCCCTGGCCGACGATGAGGTGGAGCACGCTCCCACCGACGGCAAACTCTATCATATCCGCTATCCCTTTGCCGATTCCAGTGGTCATGTGGTGGTGGCCACCACCCGTCCCGAAACCATGCTCGGTGATACCGGGGTGGCTGTTCATCCCGAGGATGAGCGGTACCGCGGCCTGCAGGATATCGGCATCCGGCTGCCCCTGACCGACCGGGTGATCCCGGTGGTCCTGGATCACCATGTCCAGCGTGAGTTCGGCACCGGGGCGCTCAAGGTGACTCCGGCCCATGACCGGGACGACTATGAGATCGGCCTGCGCCACGACCTGGATCGGCTCAAGGTCATGGATGATAAGGGGGTCATGAACGAAAATGCCGGCACATACGCCGGGCTTGACCGGTTCGAGTGCCGCAAAAGAATAGTCGCCGATCTGGAAGAGCAGGGGTTCCTGGAGAAGATCGAGCCGTATCAGCACGCGGTGGGCAAGTGCTACCGTTGCAAAACCGTGGTCGAGCCCACCACCTCCAAGCAGTGGTTCGTTTCGGTCCGGCCCCTGGCCGACAAGGCCGTGGACGCGGTGCGGGAGGGGCGGATTCGCATCTATCCGTCAACCTGGTACAAGACTTTCTATTCCTGGATGGACAATATCCGCGACTGGTGCATCTCACGACAGATCTGGTGGGGGCACCGGATTCCGGCCTGGACCTGCGGGGGCTGCGGCGGGTTTGTGGTGGCCGTGGACGACCCCGAGAAATGTGACAAGTGCGGTTCCACTGACCTGACCCGGGAGGGTGATGTCCTGGATACCTGGTTCAGCTCGGCCCTCTGGCCCTTCTCCACCCTGGGCTGGCCGGACCAGACAAAAGAGTTGGCCACCTTCTATCCCACCTCGGTTCTGATTACCAGCTTTGACATCCTCTTCTTCTGGGTGGCCCGGATGATGATGATGGGGCTCCACTTCATGGACGAGGTGCCGTTTCGCGACGTGTATCTGCACGCCCTGGTGCGCGACAAGTACGGCAAGAAGATGTCCAAGTCCACCGGCAACGTGGTGGACCCCCTGGACATGATCGAAAAGTACGGCACCGATGCCTTCCGTTTCACCCTGACCGCCTTTGCCGCCCAGGGCCGCGAGATCAAGATGGACGAGGACCGGATCGAAGGATACCGGCATTTCATCAACAAGCTGTGGAACGCGGCCCGGTTCGCCCAGATGCACATCAAGGACTGTGATCCGAGCATCACCGATGTGACACAAAAAACGGCCGCCCTGGCCGTGGCGCACCGCTGGATTCTAAGCCGGATGGACGCTACGGTCCGCGACGTGGTGGCGGCGCTTGAAAACTATAACTTTAACGATATTGCCGCGAGCATCTACCGGTTCACCTGGCACGAGTTCTGCGACTGGTATCTGGAGTGGATCAAGTCCGACCTGTACGGCGATGACGAAACGGCGCGGGACCAGGCCCGGTCCGTTATGCTCAGGGTGCTTGAGACAATTTTAAAACTGCTCCATCCGGTTACCCCTTTCGTGACCGAGGAGATCTGGAGTGTGCTGCCCGGGGACCGCTCAACCATTATGCGGGAGCCGTTTCCCGAAGCAGACGACACGTTGCGGGATCCGGAGGCGGTGGCGGTTATGGACCTGGTCATGGGTGTTATCTCCGGGGTGCGGACCATCCGCAGCGAGGCGGATGTTCATCCGACCAGAAAGGTGGAAACCGTTCTCCTCTGTCCGGATCCGGGCAAGCGTGACCTGCTGGCCTCGTTCGAGGGCTCCATCCGCGCCATGACCCGCTCGGAAAAATTGACAATTACCGAATCCGGCTCCGTGCCCGATGACGCCGGACACATGCTCTTTCAGGATATTGAAATAGTGGTGCCGCTCAGGGGGCTGATCGATGCTGAAGCTGAGTTGGCCAAACTGGATCGTGACCTGGTCAAGCTGGAAAAGGAGCTGCGGCGGGTCGAGGGCAAACTGGGCAACGAGAAATTTCTCAGCAACGCGCCGGAGACGATCGTGGCCGGGGAACGGATCAAACGCGACGGGATCCGGGTCCGGATTGACAAAAACCGGGAGTCGGCAGCCCGGCTCCGGAAACTCCTGTAACGAACATGAATACCCTGTTACTGGACAGACAGATTCGAGGTTTTCTGGCCGAGGATATTGGCCAGGGGGACTGTACCACCGAGTCGATTTTTCCCGGTGACTGGCGCAAGACTGCCAGGTTCGTGGCCGGGGAATCGCTGGTGGCCGTGGGGATGATGCGTGTCGCCGCCCGGGTCTTCCAGGTGCTCAACCCGGAGGTTCAGGTGGAGGAGGCCGCGGCCGACGGCCGAATGGTCAGGAAGGGAGAGGTGCTGCTGGAGGTTCGCGGCTCGGTCCGGGACCTGCTCAAAGGGGAACGGGTGGCCCTGAACCTGGTTCAAAGGCTCTGCGGCATCGCTACCCTGACCAGGCGCTACGTGGACAAGGTGGCGGACCTGGAGGTGCGCGTTACCGAGACCAGGAAGACAACACCCGGCCTGCGGATGCTGGAGAAGTACGCTGTGCGGGTAGGCGGCGGCAATAACCATCGCTTCAACCTGGCCGACGGGGTGCTGATCAAGGATAATCATATCGCCGCCTGCGGCTCGATCCGCGAGGCCGTGGCCAGGGTGCGGGAACAGGTCT
>JAJRTB010000201.1 GCA_024278495.1 Deltaproteobacteria bacterium | reverse complement strand
GTCTCAAGGTACTGGTGCACCGGACCCGGGTCCGGGCGTTCTCCCCGGCGCCAGGCCGCGTAATAGTCCTCATCGTGGAAGGTGCACCCGACCGTGGTGCCCAATATGATGCCGACCCGTTGGCCGCGCAGCTCGTCCTGTGTTACCCCCGCGTCGTCCAGGGCCTGGCCCAGGGCGTCCAGCGTCAGCAAAGCGGTGCGGTTGAGCCGTTCAGGGGAATACGGCGTGGCTGTCAGCAGTTCGCGGCCGCGCGGCCCGGTCAGGGCACCTGACCTGCTGAAGGCCGGAAAGGCAAGGGAGGAACGAAACAGCTCAGGCGGAACCGGGCCGCAGTTGACCTCGCCGCGCTCAAGGGCGGCGCAGGTCTCGGAAATCGTGGTTCCGGCCGCGCAGAGGCCGCCCCAGCCGGTCACCGCGACCGGTTCTGTCGGATAACGCCCGTTCATTCAGTCGGCCTGGCCCTGGTGTCTGGTGATATAGTCGGCCAGGGCATTGACCGAGGCAAAGGCGATCCGGCCCTCTTCCATGTCCTTGATCTGGATCCCGTAATGCTTGTTGATCAGGACGACCAGCTCCACCGCGTCCAGGGAGTCGAGCCCCAGTCCCTCTTCAAAGAGCGGGTCATCATCACCGATACCGGCCGGGTCCACGTCCTGGAGTTTCAGGTCCCTGACCAGCATTTCCTTTAATTCCTTTTTTAAATCGTTCATAATCAGCCTTCTTGCATAAAGTATTGGTCGCGTTGTGCAGCAGGGGGCGCCGACCGGGATCCCCGCGAAAAAATCACTGTTGCCAGATATCGAAAAAATTATACCATTGATACGGATATTGCTCCACATACCTTTCCAGGGCCGCCGCAAATTTCCGGGCTGAGGCTGTCAACTCCTCTTCCCGGCTCAGCCCGGATTGGCCGGGATACAGGATGTCCCAGATTTTCAGCGCATATTCCCGGCGGCCGGTCTTGGCTCCGAAGAGGATGACCACCGGAGATCCGGCGGTCATGGCCAGGTGATAGGCCGAGACCGGCAGCCGGACCTGGTCGTTCAGGAAGGGTACCCGGGCGTGCCGGCCCTGATGGAGGCGATCCGCCATCATCAGGACCAGGTCGCCCTGCTGCAGGGCCGTAGTCGCTTCGATCATGCCGCCCATGAACCCGTGCACGTCAATGATCCGAAAGGGCGCCTTTCCCCGCAGTTCAAAAAAATGTTTGGAAACGCTTTGTTCATCAAACTCCATCAGGGCGTGGACTCCGACTTCGAGCGCGTCAAGGCGGGCCAGGCTGGTCTGCCAGTTGCCCACGTGGGCGAGCAGGATCACCACGCCGTTTCCCTCCCGGATCAGGGCCCGCAACCGGTCGCTGTCCGTGAAGGTGCCGGTCAGCTCGGCCCGCTGGTTCAGGCCCATCCAGCCCCGGTCGACCAGAACCTTGCCAAAGCTGAGCACGTTTTTGAAGACATCAAAAAAGAGCTGGCTCCGGCTGTGGTCCGGAAAACGGCGGCGCAGGTAAGGCAGGGCCTGGCGATGGATCTTGCGGCTGCCGAGGACATAGGTGAAGATGACCGGGTAGAGAAAGAAGTAGGCTGTGCGCTGGCCGCCGATGGTCAGCATGCAGTAGAAAAAGAAGTGGCCGAGCCATTCCAGCCTCTTTTTAATCCGCGGAAGCATGTCCAATCCTCCGGGAGTTTTTCTGACCACGGTAATAGCGGACGGCCGCATAGACGACGGCGGCGGCGACCAGGCCGAGCAGCGGCCCGACCACGAGCGAGCCGAGCAGGTACTCCCACAGCCGTTCCCAGATCTGGTCCACCAGGGTTTCTCTGGAGAGTTCAAACAGGAAGGCGCCGTGACGCAGGTAATATCCCGTCTGGATACAGATGATCGGCACCACCGGCGGCATGCAGAGCTGGCTGGCCGCGACCGCGGCCATCTTGTTGAGGTACAGCCGGTGACAGACATAGATGATGGCCACGGTATGCATGCCGATCAGCGGTACCGCTCCCAGGAAGATACCCACCCAGGCCGCCGCGGCCAGTTGGGTCGGGGTGGCGTGTTCTTTCAGCAGTTGCCTGAACAGCCGGACGGGATGCAGAAAAAGGCTCAGGTCCTGGTCAGGTTCTTTTTTTTTTACCAGCCGTCTATGGGGCAGGGGCACCAGGGCCCGGCTGACCAGGCGGGTATGGAGCAGAGTCAGCCGGACATTGTCCCTGAACCTGTCAAAGTGGGAGATCCGTTTGTCTTCGTCGGGATAATGAACCGGCACAGACACGGAGCGGATTGGCACCCCGGCCCAGGACAGCCGCACCAGGGACTCGATCTCAAAGTCATAGCGACTGGTGCCAAAAGAGAGGTTGCGCAGCTCACGAACCGGGTAGAGGCGCATGCCGGTCTGGGTGTCGGGCAGGGAGAGTCCTGTTTCCAGGCGTACCCAGAAGTTGGAAAAGGAGCGGCCAAACAGGCTGGAACGCGGCACGGAATCCTTTTCCATGATCCGGTTTCCCAGGACCAGAACCGGCCATTCCTCTTGAACGGCTTCAAGCAGGGTGACGGCGGCGGCCGGGTCGTGCTGGCCGTCCGCGTCCACGGTGAGGATGGCGTCATAGCCGAGTTCCACGGCTGTTTCCGCCGCGGCCATGATCGCCGCGCCTTTGCCCTGGTTGGGCTCCAGCCGTTGGGTGCGGCAGGGTAGGTCTTTGACGGCGGCAAGCCCCTGGTCGGTGCTGCCGTCATCCACGACCAGGACTTCCAGGCCGGTGGCCAGGGCGCGATTGACCGTGTCCTTAAGCGTGGCGCCGTGGTTGTAGACCGGGATGACCAGCAGGGTCCGTATGGTGGTTTCCGTCATTTCCAGCCCATCCTCACGATTTTGTCCCAGATCGGGCCGGTAAAGCCCTTCTGGTGGAATTGGGCGATCCGGTCCGTGTCCGGGGCGCCGGGTTGGA
Organism: Deltaproteobacteria bacterium; assembly: GCA_024278495.1. Lineage (GTDB taxonomy): Bacteria > Desulfobacterota > Desulfobulbia > Desulfobulbales > Desulfobulbaceae > UBA10518. Next base: position 9,714 of record JAJRTB010000201.1, on the reverse strand, counting down.
TCCGGTCCGGCCTGTTTTCCCATGCCCGGCTGATCATGGTGTTGATCTCTTCCGCCGTGATGTACGGCGACAGGTAGTAGGTCGGTTCCAGCAGGTCCTGATCCGGCTCAATGAGACCGTCGCTGACGGCCCGGGCCTGGATCCGGGTGCCGGGCAGGATGCGGATACCGGTAAAGGCCATGAGCACGGCCGGTTGCAACCGTTCCAGGTTGACCAGGGATTCCTGCACCGTCTCCCTGGTCTCGCCGGGACCGCCGAACATGATAAAGTGGGCGCAGGGGATCGAAAACTCCGCGGCCAGGTCATTGAGGGCCACGGCATCGTCAAAGACAAATCCCTTGTTCAGCGCGGCCAGGGTGGTGTCGCAGCCGCAGTCGGTCCCGATTTCCATGGCATCCAGGCCGGAGCGCTTCATCAGGTCCATGTGGTTGCGTTCCATCCTGGCCGGCCTGAAGTAGGCGGTCCAGGGCAGTCTGTTGCCCTGCCGGACCAGGGCCTCGCAGATTTCAAGGTATGTCTCGCCGGGATCGTTGAACACCGAATCGGTGAAAAAGATGTAGCGGGCCCCGAAGTCCCGCTGAAGCCGCCGTACATCCTCGATCACTGCTTCCGGTTCCCGGCTGCGCAGCTGTCTGCCTTCCAGCAGGGGATAGCTGCAGTAGGCGCAGCGGTATGGACAGCCCCGCTTGGTCTGGACATTGAGGATACCGCCGCGTTTCAGGTAGTAGGCGCAGATTCGCTCGTCAAAGTCCAGAGACCTCCAGGGTGTGGGAGACAGGGGTGAACGCAGAATCCGTTGTTCAGGCTTCCTGCCGGCCTGCAGGGTATCGGCCAGTTCAACCACCAGTTGTTCCCCTTCACCGACTATGCCGTAATCGGCCCCGATCAGCTCCATGATCTGCCCGGGCATCAGGGAAAAGGCTGTGCCCCCGAGAACAACGGGCGCCGGTGAAGCGGAGCGGACCCAGTCCATGACCCGGGCCGCGTCATGGACAAAACTTTCAGGACGACTGGAATCCTCGGAGTCCAGGTTGCGGATCGACAGGCCGATCAGCTCCGGCCGGAACCGGTCAATGGTTTTGCGCAAGTTGGTCCGGGCTTCATCGCCGTTGCTCAGGCAATCGAACTGTTCCACCTCGTGCCCGGCCTCGGCCAATGCCCCGGCCAGGCAGGCCAGGGCCAGCGGGTAGACCGGGTAGGGAGTCCGGACCCGGTTGGTGGCGATCAGAAGGCAGCGCACGGCAGGGGCCTTTCTGCTCTGGTCAGACAGACCACTGCCGCCGTTCGTTCAGCCGCAGGGTCGGCCGGTAGGAGTTGTCGGCGATTTCGGCATGGACCACCTTCATGAACAGCCGTGACATCCGCAATGACTGGGACATGTCCCGGTAAAAGGTGTCCCAGGCGTACCGGTACATGGTCTGCAACTCATCCGGGGTCATCTTTTTCGGTTTGAACACCACCTCGGCCGTGGTGTAGCGGGACCAGTCCCGGTGCAGGATGCGGTCTTCTTGTTCAAACTGTTTGGTGACCGGGGTATGGGGAAAGGGGGTGAGGATGGAAAATTCGGCCATGTCCACGTCGATCTCCAGGAGGAAATCGACCAGCCGCCTGATATAGTCCACGTCCTGGTTGTCCGGCCCCAGCAGCACGGCGGCCTCGACCCCGATACCGTATTCCTTGAGGCGCCGCACCCTTTTTCGCATGACATCCGAGGTGTCAAAGATGGCCTGGTACACGTACCAGGCCCCGGCTTCGGCCGCCTTGGCCAGGACCTCGTCGTCGTCGAGGATCGGGTGACTGACCCATTTTTTCTTGAGCGGGATCATGGCCTCAAAGAGCTCAAGCAGCCAGTCCCGGTCCTGGGCCAGGGAGTTGTCCACGATAAAGAGCCGGTTGTTGTCGATTCCGGCCAGCTCCTCCACCACCTGCCCGATGGGTCGGGGCCGGAACCGGCGGCCGCCCAGAAAGGCGGTGGAGCAGGGGAAGCAGTTGAACTTGCAGCCCCGCGAAGCATGGACCAGGTCAACCATGCGCACGCCGCGATAGGTGTAGAGTTCGTCTTTCAGGATGGCGCGGTTGGCCGGGCCGACCGACTCGATGGGCGGAAAATCGTGAAAAAAGTCGTAGACCGGCTGGAGCCGTTCCTGCTGCCAGTCGGTAAGCACCCGGGCCAGGCGCCCGTCCTCCACCTCGCCCAAGAAGACCGAGTCGACAAATTCGCCGACCTCTTCCGCATGGAGCATGGTGGCGATGCCGCCGGCGATGACCTTGATCCCCTTTTGCCGGTACATCCCGGCGATCTCCCGGCCGCGCGGGGTCTGACAGGTGAGCATCATGGAGAGCAGGACCACGTCGGTGGAGCTGTCCGGGTCCAGGGTATCGACGTTTTCATCGATAAAGGTGATGTTGAATTCTGCCGGGATCTCCGCGGCCAGGCAGACCGGGCCGTGGGGCGGCAGGTGGAACTCCTTCTGCTCGGGGATCTTGGGCCAGCGGGGATAGATGAGAGTCAGGTTATACATTACGCGTACAGTAGAGTAAAATTTTTCGATACCTCGCTGGTATCAGCACCCGGCAAAACGTCAAGCGCTCCGGCGATCATGAGGCCGCGCCCGGCCGGCAACCCGGCCAGCCACTGTTCGGCCTCGGCTCTGGCCCGCTCAAACGGGTTTTCATCAATGAGACTGAACACCGGGCCGGTCAAGCGGTAGCGGATGGCTGCCTCGGCCGGGGCGATGTTGGCCAGGGTATAGCCGAACAGATGCGGGCTGGCCATGCCCGGTCCCGCCGTCACGGTGCGGCCAAATTCCAGGTCCACGGCCAGGGAGCCGCGCCTGGAGCCGATGATCAGACCGCCGGTCCAGTCCGGCTCCAGGGTAGTCCTGTTTTCCGTTATAAGGCCGGCTTCAAGCAGAATCAGGCCGATCTCGACCAGGAGAGTCCTGCTCATCTGGTCCATGCGGCCCCACCGTTCCGGCAGGGGCCCGATCAGGGGCCCCGCGGATGAAGGTTGTTCCGTCATGGCTGCAGGAGACGGAGAATCATTCCGCCAGCTTGACGACTTCACCCTTGAGGGCGACGTTGACCATCATGGTGCCGGCCAGGCATTTGTATTCCGTTTCGCTGGCGAATTCCACGTTCTCAATGTTTGACCTGAGATTGACAACCGCGTTGCCGCCCTCTCTCAGGGCCCGGTCCTGCAGCCTGAGGATACTGGAGAGCAGGGCCCACTGGCAGGCGCTTTCCCGGCTCTTGCCAAAGGCGTTGCTCCGCTGGCTGGTTTGAAATTCACCAAAGTCCTTGCTGATCTTGGGATGGCTCTGACCGCCCCAGTACAGCTTGATATTTTTCAGCTTTGCCTTGATTTTCGGATTGTTCAGGGCGTCCTGGATGGAAAAGGTGGCCAGGGTGTCCGCGGCCTGAACCGTGGCGCCAAGAGAGAGTGCCATAACGAGGGTAAGGGTTGTCACGAGTGTTTTCATTTTGACCTCCTTCTTATGGTATGAGGGTACTGGGGATCGCAACATATTGATACCGTATTTTGTTGCCTGTTAACCAGTGTTTTTATTCCGGCGTGTTCTCCGGGGTCTCGTCTTTCCAGCAAATGGGATCGGCCGCCAGATGGTCCCCTGTTACCTGGTAGGCGTGTCCCCGGCAGCCGTAGCATAAATCATTATGTTCACAGGTCGAACAACGGCCCTTGATGTTTTTCCTGATATTGCGCAGGTCATGGATAACAGTGCTGTTGCGCAGGATTTCAGCCAGGGCCTGGTGTCGGATGTTGCCGATGGGGATGCTGACTCCGGGGCAGGGGTTGACCTCGCCGGTCGAGGTGACCGTACACGAATACTCATGCCGGGCGCACCGGGACGCGGCCAGGGGCGGCAACGGCTTCCAGGCCCGGCCGAACTCGCTTGCGTCTATGCGTGCCAGTTCCTCAAACAGGGCACGGATTCGCGCCGGTTCTACTTCAAGTTCAAGGTGTTCGGTGGCCCGGCCCTGCAGGGTCATGATTTCGACATACGGGATAATACCCCGGCTCCTGGCCCATCGCCAGAGATCCGGCAGCTCGTCGCAGTTCTGGCGGCAGATAATGGTTTCAATGCCCAGGGTGTGGGTTTCGTCCGGGTAACCGGCCGCCTGCAGGGCCTGCAAGCCCTTTTCAATGGCGGCAAAAGTCCCTTTTCTCCCGGCGAGCAGGTCCTGGGTTTCCGGGTCCCGCGAGTTCATCTTCATGGAGACGGCTACGTTTTTGGCGTAAAGCCGTTCCGCCGTTTCCCGGTCAATGAGGGTGGCGTTGGTAAAGAGATCCACCTGCAGCCCCTTGGCGGCAATATAATCAATGACCTCGAAAACATGCGGATAGAGCAGGGGCTCGCCGCCTCCGAGGACAATGATTTTTCGGGCGCCGAGCGCGGCGGCCTGGTCAATGACCTGGCAAATTTCATCCATGCTCAGCTCGTTTTCCAGCGGCACCCCCGAGGAGGCATAACAGTAGGTGCAACGGAGGTTACAGGCGCGCGACAGCTCCAGCTCCAGGGAGAGCAACCCACCGTTTTTGCGGCAGGCGTTGATTTCATCGGGCGAAAATTCCATGCCCCAGTGTTCCTGCAGACAGCTCATCGGCTTGTTTCCTCGCGGAGGTCAAAGAATCGCTTTGGTTTTCTGCCGCCATCCCGGGTCATGACCTTCAGGACTTCTCCGGTCTCCCGGACCACAACCTCCGGACGCACCCGCAGCCTGGCCTGGAGCAGCGACGCCACTTCCCTGCCGGAAAGCGTTTCCCGGCTGCCGACGATGACCTTGATCTCATCTGAGAGATCATAGGCCGAACAGACCTCGATATAGGAGGCATCGATCTGTTTCAGCTCCTGGAGGACATGGAAGATGGTCTCCGGATAGATGGTGGTGCCGCGCATCTTCAACCGTTGCGACAGTCGGCCTTCAACCGGGCCGATACGGGCCGAGGTCCAGCCGCAGCCGCATTTTTCCGTGTATTTCCTGGTGATATCTCCGGTTCTGAAGCGGACCAGGGGGAAGGCCCGCACGCCGAGCGGAGTAACGACCATCTCGCCCGGCTCGCCGTCCGGCAGAACAGCGCCCTCTTCGTTCACGATTTCAACCAGGCTCAACTCCGGATGGATGTGGCCCCCCTGTTCGGCCGCGCACTCGGTAAAACCGGTCTCAAGTTCCGTAGCCCCGTACGAGCTGCGGACGGGACATTGCCAGATTTCGGCCAGACGGTTCCCCAGGGGGGTGGGGGAAAAGTCCGGCTGCCGGACCGGTTCGCCGATGGTCACCAGTAGCCGCACCCCTGCCTTTGCCGGATCTCGCCCCCGTTCGGCGGCCCAGCGGGCCACCTGCAGGAGGAAGGTCGGCACCCCGATGAGCACCGAGGGGTTCAGGGAGTTGATCAGCTCCCACTGACGGGCGGCCTGGCCCGGACCGCTACGGATTGCGGTGGCTCCCAGCCGGACAAGACCGTTGTAGTAGGCCAGGCCCGCCACGAAACAGCGGTCCAGGGTCACGGCGATCTGGCAGATATCACCCGGCCGGACTCCGGCTCCGTAAAAGGCCAGGGCCTCGTTCAGGGCCAGGCGCTCCAGATCGGCGACCGAGTAGGGCACCCTGACCGGCGGACCGGTGGTGCCGGAAGTCAGGGCGATATCAACAATTTCTGTCGCCGGAACCGCCTGGAACCGGTCGCCCTGGTTGTCAAGGTCCCGGCGGCTGGTCAGGGGCAGGTCGGCCAGATCGGACAGGCTGTGGATGTCCCCGGGCGTGATGCCGGCCGCGCCCAGCAGGTCACCGTAAAACGGCGCCCGCATCGCCTGCGCGAGATGCTCTCTGAGCAGCTCGACCTGATAGGCAGCGGTTTGCTCCGGGTCCATGGTCCGCAGGGCCAGGGCGGTTTCAAACATTTTACCGCTCATATCCCTGCCTCCGCAGCTCATTTTTGATGGCGTCTCTGACTGCTTCCTTGAGTTTTCGGACGTCCTGACGCTGATTAGGCCCTTTGGGCGGATAATGGGCCGGCAGAACGGTCAGGCGGATCCGGGACGGGGTCAGCAGCCTGCTGCCCGGAGGCATGAGCCGGAAGGTGCCGGTGATACAGACAGGCACCACCGGGAAACCGGTTTCGCAGGCCAGGCGGAAGGCGCCGTTGGCAAAGTTTCCGAGCCGGCCGTTTCTTGAGCGGTGTCCTTCGGGCCAGATAATCAGGGAACAGCCGTTTTTCAGCAGCCTGGTCGCGTGCTCCAGCAGGGTGGGCCAGCCCCAGGCCGTGTTGAGATACTCCGCCTGTTTCATGACCCAGTTGTAAACGGGAATACCAAAGGGCCAGGAGGTGAGGAAGGCGTATTCGCCGGGAAGAATGCCGAAGCAGTACGGGTCGGCGGCGGAGTTGTGGTTGGTGACATAGATGCCGGTCACCGGTTCCCGCGCACCTCGATTTTCAAGGACGGCGGGCGCGAAAAAAGGGATCAGGCGGACCAGAACCCAGCCGTAGACCCTGACCCCCTTGCGAAAAAGCTGACTGACCGGGACACGGAAGGAAATGGCGTTTCCGGCCAGGATGAGCGGGATCAGCAGCAGGCCCGTAACGGTTGTCAGGCCAAACATGGGCCAGATGTAGAGGTTAAGCAGGATTTTCTTGATCACGGCTGTTCATCTGGTCACGGATGGTGAGAATCAGGCGCAGAAGGTCGTCGAGCGTGCGGACGGAGCGCAGGGATTCCTCGTCCTTGACCTTGACGCCGAATTCCTTTTCCAGGGCTACAACCATATCCACCGCATCCAGACTGTCGAGGCCCAGCTCTTCGAAGAGGGTCGCCTCCGGAGTCAACTGGTCAGGTTCAAGTTCAAATTCTTCCGCGAAAACGGTTTGAATCCGTGTAAATAGTTCTTCTTCGGTCATGTCCCGCTCCATTTTCGGTAGATGAGGGCAACGTTGACCCCGCCCAGGGCAAAGTTATTTTTCATGACGGTGTCGTAGCGTCCCGGTGTTACTTCACGTATCAGGTTGATATCGGGACAGTCCGGCTCAACCCGGTCAAGATGACAGGTCGGCAGGGCCTCGTTTCTTTGCATCATTTCAAGGGTCAGGATACTCTCCAGCGCCCCGGATGCCCCGAGCGTATGGCCGAACAGTCCCTTGAGGGAGCTGACCGGCGGCCTTGTTCCCAGTATCGAGAAAATGGCCTCGGCCTCGGCTCTGTCGCCCTGTTCGGTACCGGTGGCATGGGCGTTGACGTAATCAATCCGGTCAGCGTCGATGCCGGATTCCTCAAGCGCGGCCGTCATGGCCGCGGCCATGGCCGTGCCGTTCGGGTTGGCGATATGACCCGGGTCGCCGACATGACCGAACCCGGTGATTTCGCCATAAATATGCGCGTCCCGGGCCAGGGCCGACTCCAGGTCTTCGAGCAGGAGAACGCCGGACCCTGCTCCACATACCACACCGTCACGTGCGGTGTCAAATGGTCTGGGAGAGCGGGTCGGCGTGTCGTTTTGGCGCGAGGCCGCCCCGAGGATGTCAAAGACCATGGTCACGGTATGGTGCACTTCGTCCGCTCCGCCGCAGATGACGGCCTTCTGCCTGCCCTGGCGGATCAGCAGATAGCCCAGGCCGATGGCCTGGGCCGACGAGGTGCAGGCGCTGGACGGCGCCCACTGCTCTCCCTGGATGCCCAGGGCGGTCATGACGTTGGCCGCGCAGCTGTGGCCCATGATCTTGAAAAACATGCCCGACTTGACATGCTCGATGCTCTGCCCGGCCAGGTACTCGTTGTAGAGCCGGTCATACTCGGCCGGGCTGCCGGTGGTCGAGCCAAAGGCGATGCCGACCGTGCCGGAGGCGAGCATCTCGCTGCTCAGGCCGGAGTCGTTGATCGCCTCCCGGGTTGCGATGGCCGCGTACAGCGCCATGTCGCCCATGTTTCGCCGTGCCGTTCTCGGCAGGTGTTCCTTTGGGTCAAAGGGCGGAACCGGCGCGGCCAGGAAACTCCCCAGGCCCCGGATCCGCCGCCACTCTTCCATAACCCGGACAGCGGATTTGCCCGCCCAACAGCTCTCCAGCAGGGCCGGGACACCGATTCCGTACGGGGAAACAGCGCCCCGTCCGGTTATGACCACGCGGTTCAGACGCATTCCCGCACCTCCCGCCAGAGTGTTTCAAGATCGCCGGTCATGCTGCCCACCGTAACCAGGGCGGAAAGCGATGCCCCGAGAACACCGGTCATCAGGGTGGACTGGCCGCTGAGCCAGAGCCCGGATACTTTTGTCCGTGCCCCCACCCCGAACTGGTTCATGGTATGTTGCCGGCCGTACACCGCGCCCCTGACGTAGCTCAGTTCGTCCCGAAAGGTCAGGGGCGATGCCGTATTTATTACCCGAAATCCATTTAATAATCCATCCCAATTAGCCTGAACCGCTGAAACCAGCCTGTCTGCCTCGCTTTTCTTCCATCGACTGTACGCACCGGCCCGTTTGCGGGGTCCCCGGTCAAAGGGTTCCGCTTCTTCCCAGTTGGCCGGCCGCATGATAATAACTGCCCGGTCTTTCCCGTTTTTCCCGGCGCCTTCCGTGTCCCGGTAGCCGCAGCCGCTCAGGAAAAAACATTGTTCCGGCCGGTCGCAGGGCGTGGGGATCTTGAGGCTGGCCGGCAGGGAATAGTAGTTGGTCCAGCGCAACCGTTCGTTGTGTTTAGCCTCCTCAATCGCACCGAAAACGATAAACATGGAAAGGGTGTTTTCCAGATCCCGCAACCGGTTTCGGTAGACCTTCCTGAGCCCCGCAGAGGAGACCATGTCCGGCAGCAGCGAGGGATGCGGGGTAAAGACGACGTCGTCAGCGTCAAAATCTCCGGTGCTTGTCCGTATCCCTGTCACCCGGCCGTTTTCGGTGAGAATGTGCTCAACCGGGGCCGAGGTGTGCACCGTGACCCCGGCTTCCCGAAGGACCTGCAGCAGGGCGTCGGCAATGGCCTGGCCGCCCCGGTCCACGGTGTACATGCCCTGGTACATGAGATGCGCCACCGAGGTATGCATGGTCAAACCGATGTTGCCCGGCCTGACCCCGTGCAGAAGAACGGGGAGCGAGAGCACGGTCTGGAGGGCGGGGTTGGCCGTACAGGAGGTTATCAGGTCGGCCAGGGAGGATTGCTCGGGAAACGCGAGGCTCTGGAGAAACCCGGCCAGCGGCACTTCCATGTTGTAGAAGGGGATGGAGGCGGCAACATCCCGAATGGTTTGGAAAAATTGCAGGATGCCCTTTTTTTCCCGGGGAAAGAAACGGAGCAGTTCATCAGTGATGCGCTCATAGGAAAAATAGGCATGGATGGGTTCCGGAAACCCCTCGACCCGGACACAGTCGCTCCCCTGTTCCGGGAACGGCAGAATGGTTATCTTCCCGTCAATCCCGCAGTGGCGCCACAGGGCACGGAGTATTTCTCCATGCCCCAGTCCCCCGGTATAGTGAAATCCCACGTCGAAGGGGATGGATCCGCGCCGGAATCTGTGCAGGGCGCCGCCCGCCTCGCGCTGTTTCTCAAATACCGACACGGCAAAACCACGACGGCTGAGCAGCAAGGCAGCGGTCAGACCGCTGATGCCGCTGCCTATGACGGCGGCCCGTCTCACGGGAGAACCTCAGTGTTTTCACGGGCGGCGCGGACAACAAGGGCCGCATTGGTCCCTCCAAAGCCCGAGGCGTTGC